>JAQXRK010000188.1 GCA_029218485.1 bacterium
TCGATGACGATGATCTCATCGGCATTCTTGACCGTCGAGAGCCGGTGCGCAATCACAAGCGTCGTGCGTCCCTTTGCCAGCTCCTCGAACGAATGCTGGATATCCGCCTCGGTCACGGAGTCGAGCGCACTGGTCGCCTCGTCAAGGATCAGAATCGGCGGATTCTTCAAAAACAGGCGCGCAATGGAGATGCGCTGCTTCTGCCCGCCCGAGAGCATGATGCCGCGCTCGCCGACCTCCGTGTTGTACCCGTTCGGGAAGCGCACGATCTCATCATGGATGTGGGCGCGCTTTGCGGCCTCGATGACCTCCTCGTCCGTTGCACCGATGCGGCCGTAGCGGATGTTCTCCATGACCGTGCCGGCAAACAGGAACACATCCTGCTGTACGATGCCGACATTGCGCCGGAGCGAATACAGCGTCGACTCGCGGATATCCCGCCCGTCGATGAGAATGCGCCCGCTCTTTGGCTCGTAGAACCGCGGGATGAGATGGCACAGCGTGGTCTTGCCGCCGCCGGACGGGCCGACGAACGCCACGGTCTTGCCGTGGTCAATGGTGAGATCCACATGCGTGAGCACATCGCGGTCGGCTTCGTAGGCAAACGTCACATCTTCAAACCGGATGTCGCCCCGCACATCCTTCAGTTCCGTCGCATCCGGTGCGTCCTGAATGTCCGGCTCGATATCCATGATCTCGCAGAACCGTGTAAAACCGGCCATGCCCACGATATACTGCTCCGCAAACGTCGAAAGGCGCTTGACCGGCGAAACGAAGGAGGCCACATACAGCGTGAACGTGACCAGCAGCGTCGGCTCTATCTCGCTCCGGTAGATCAAGTATCCGCCGACGCCGAGCACCACGATGTTAAACATCGCGATAAAGAATTCCGTGCCGCTGTTGAAGAACGCCATGCACTTGTAGAACGCGTCCTTTGCGTGCACAAAGCGCTCGTTGCCGCGGTCGAACTTCTCGATCTCGTGCGCCTCGTTGGCAAACGCCTTCGCCACGCGGGCGCCGGAGATTGCGGACTCGATGCCGGCGTTGATTTCCGCGATGCGTTCCTTGACCTTATAGGAGGTTTTGCGCATGCGGATGCGCGCGCGCAGAACATAGGTAATCATGACCGGCAGCACGCACAGCAGCGCCAGCGCGATGCGCCACTCGAGCATGAACATGCAGATGAATGCGCCGATGATCGTCGTCAGCGAGATGAGCACATCCTCCGGGCCATGGTGCGCCAGCTCCGTGATATCGAACAGATCGTTGGTCACGCGCGAGAGCAGCTTGCCCGTGCGGATTTTATCGTAGAAGCTGAACTGCAGCGTCTGGATGTGCGAAAAGATATCCCTGCGGATATCGGCCTCCATCCGGATGCCGAGCAGATGACCCCAGTAATTGATGATGAACATCAGCGCAGCACGGATGACATACGCCAGCAGCGCCCCGCCGAGCAGCCAGATGAACGCGCGCAGCAGGGTGGGGTCTATCTGCATCTCGGGCAAAAGCGTATGCAGGATATACTGCGTCAGCATCGGGAACGCCAGATCGATGGCGGCCACGAGGAACGCGCAGGCCATGTCCAATATGAACAGCGGCAGGTGCGGTTTATAATAGGATAAAAATCTCTTCAAACGGCTCATGCGTTTATGGTATCATGGAAAAAATGGAAATGCAAGGGGTGTGTTCTTTGCAAAAAACGGTTCAACAGCCGTTCTCCCCGATCATCGGGCCCAAGAGCCATACGCTGATTCTCGGCACGATGGCTTCGCCCAAATCGAGGGAGAACGGGTTTTATTACGGGCACCCGCAAAACCGGTTCTGGCCCGTGCTCGCCGCGGTTTTTTCCCGGGAAATGCGGGAGAACGGCTCCCGTTTCCCGGTGGACGGCGTGCCGAAAACGCAGCCGGAGCGCGAGGCGCTGCTCCTGGAGAACGGGCTGGCGCTGTGGGACGTGCTGGCCGCGTGCGACATCACCGGCGCTTCCGACGCATCGATCAGAAACCCGGTGCCCAACGATATCGCGTCGCTCGTAAAGCGATACCCCATCGAGCGGGTGTTCACAACCGGCCAGACCGCCGCGCGGCTGTACCGCCGCCTCGTTGAGCCCGAAACCGGTCTGCCATGCACGGCGCTCCCGTCTCCCAGCCCGGCCAACTGCCGCGTGCCGTTCGACGCGCTCGTGGAGGCCTACGGCGTTCTGCGGCCGGAGCCGGCGCGGGATACCGCGCGCATCTGATGCAAGGGTTTCGCGGTTTTGATAAATAACCCGGTCTGCTCCTTGCACGCGTCTGTCAGGGCGGCCCCGCGGTCTTGATGAGCGGTGCGGTCTGCTCTTCGCGGGTGCCGTGCGCCTGTCCATTTCCCATACTGCTGCGGTCCTCACGGTTCGCAAAGCCGTGCATCTGTCGGGGTGGTCGCGCACGCCGGGCACCGGTCACGAATCGCTTGCTCGTCAGAAAGGCTTTCAGCGAACAGGATGGTCACGCACGCCGGGCAACGGCCACGTGCGCCGGCAGGCGCGGGTTAGGCCAGCATCCTCACGGCTGTGCCGCGCAGCCGTCAGGAGATCGCAAACGCGCCGACCTCGTATGTCCAGCCGCCCGCCGTGCGCCTTGCGGTGCAGTTTTTAAAAAAGATTGCGCCAAGCCCGCTGCGCCATTTCTGCGCGTTGAATGCCAGCGCATCCTCCCGCGCCCCGGTCAGCTCGATCTGCAGGAACAGGCCGTCCTCCCAGTACAGCGCCTCCCGGTCGATATACCCCGCGGCACAGAGCTCGTCAAACGTGCCGGACACCGGCTCCGCGCCGTACCGCTCCCCGAGCTGCCAGCAGATGGCCTCCCGCTCGCTGGCGGTCAGGTTATTCACGGTTGTGAGGTCGACGCCGAGATATCGGATGTCCCCGTTCAGCCCCGCGTCCATCTCCATAAGATCGTCAAACACCTGCAAATACAACGCGGCCACGCTGGCTTCCGTCCCGGTAACCGCGATGCGCCGAACGCCGCCGGGAACCCCGGGATAGCTCTCCGCCACGGTTCCGTCAAACGCGATCTCCACCGTCCGGCCGGCGCAGAGGGCCGAAGCGTCCGCCGGGTGCCCTTCGAGCAGCACCGGCACGCCCTTCGTTCCGACCCGGTATACGCCCTCATATTCGCCCGCTCCCGCCAGCAGCAGGCTGTCCTGCTCCGCGCTCACGATCGTCGCGGACATCACCGCCGTATCGTCCGGCAGGGGCGCGGCGCCCGCGCCATCGGAGGTTCCGCCCTGCGCCGCGCACCCATGCGCAGTCAGCAGGAGGGCAACAAGCAGCCCGGACAACCATCGCTTCATCGTCAGTCCCCCTCCCATCGTTATGCGGCCGGATTGCCGACCACGCCGATGAACAGCAGCGCACCGTTTGCTGCGGTGACCGCATACAAAAACGGCCGGTCGAGCGTCATCTCCACGTGCGGTGGCTCGACATTCGCAGCGCCCGACACATCGATGCGCGTAAACGCGGCCGCCTCCACGCCCTTTTCATCGATGCCGATATGC
>JAQXRK010000189.1 GCA_029218485.1 bacterium
GCGCTGGGCCAGTGCATCCCCGGCATCATCGCGGTCAACACCGCGACGTTCATAGGGCATAAGCTGCGGGGCTTTTGGGGTGCGGTCGTCGCGCTTTTCGGCATCGTTGCGCCGTCCTTCATCATCATCTCCGTCATTGCGGCATTCATCCAGAACTTTGCCGAGCTGGAGGTCGTGAAGCATGCGTTTGCGGGAATCCGCATCGCCGTGTGCGTGCTGATCCTCTCGGCGGTGATCAAAATGGGCAAGAGCAGCATTCGGGATCTTCCGTGCCTGCTGGTCTTTCTCGCGGCGCTCGTGCTGCTGATCCTGTTCTCGCCATCGCCTGTGTTCATCGTCATCGGCGCGGTGGTGCTGGGGCTGATCTTCCCGCGGAAGGAGGAGAAGGAACAATGATCTATCTGCAGCTGATCTGGGAGTTTTTCCTTACCGGCCTGTTTGCGGTCGGCGGCGGTCTGGCAACGCTGCCGTTTCTCTACGAGATGGCGGAGCGGTACCCGTGGTTTTCCGCGGAGCTGCTCCCGGAGATGGTCGCCATCTCCGAGTCGACGCCCGGACCGATCGGCATCAACATGGCGACCTATGCGGGGTTCCATGCCACGGGTCTGCTCGGCGGCCTGCTGGCAACGCTGGCGATCGTCCTGCCGCAGTTTTTGATCATCGTTACCCTCTCGAAACCGCTCAGCCGGGTCAGGGGACACCGGATCACGGAGTCCGTCTTCCATATGCTGCGCCCCGCTTCCACCGCGCTGATCGCGTACGCCTGCTGGGAGACGCTCAAGTCCACGCTCCTGCAGCTGCCAGCCGCCAGCTTTGAGTCGATGTTTTGCTGGCAGAACATCGCGATCTTCGCAATCGTATGGATTCTGTACGACCGGTTCCATGGCCATCCGATCTTCTATATCATCGGCTGCGCTGCGCTGGGCATTCTGTTTCAGCTATAAGCGCTTCTCTTGCCGGGACCAGGCCGGAGTGCCCCGCCCGCAGTGCGCCCGCCGTTTGGCAGCGCCGGGATGCGCCCGGCATAGTGCGCGAGACCATCAAAACGATATGGTTATTGGAAGGGAACCCCTGCTGCGGGGGTTCCCTTTTGACGCGGCGCTGCAAGCGGGAGGGGAAGCGAAATAACCGCGCCCCCGGCTCTGAAAGGCTCGCCGCAGCGCTTATGCATCGCGTACAAACCGACGACGTTCCCTGCGCCCGGCATCACAATATATAGTTGCACCTGTGCTTTTTGTGCCTACCGGTGGTGGTGCGTCGGGCGGCGCAAGCCCGCCTCCGGGGTGCAATTTGGCCAAACGGCGGGAGCGAAGTGGGCGTCCGCGTGGCAAGCCGTCGAATCCCTCACGGCTTTCGTCGGTTCTGCCTCCATTTGTTTGCAAACGGATTGCGGCGATGGTATGCTGTTGGTATCAAGAGCAGCGGAGGAGCAGGATGACGAGAAAGGAATTGGAGGATGTGCTGGAACGCTATGGCATCCGGCCCGGCTTGCGCAGCAGCATGCAGACGGTAGAGCTGCTGGAGAAGATCCTGTGGGAGCCGGCGCGCGGTACCATGATGGAGGACTATGCGTCGGTCGGGAAGCGCTACGGCGTGCGCGCGGTGCAGGTGGAGCGCAATGTGCACACGAGGGTTCTGCACGTTTGGAAAACGGGGGACGACCGGCTGCTGCAATCGCTCCTGCCGTGGAGAACGCGGCTGGATCCGCCCGGCAACCGGGAGTTTTTATATGCGCTGGCAACGCAGATTCGCATGGAGTATCTGCGGCGGGGGCGCAACATTCTGCAAGAGGGCATGGAGACCGCGGCGAACGAGGAACGCCCGTGAAAAACCGGCCGTCTGCCGCATGTGCGGCGGACGGCCGGTTTGTTGATGTTGGCCAAACCGTGCGGGGATCAGATGGAGATCTCCTGCGCCACCCGGTAGGTGTAGCTGTCGAGATCCTTTTTCATGGTCAGCGCTTCGTTGATCGGCGTGCACACCAGCTTGGAGTCGCGGTAGCAGACGACATGGCTGGTTGCGCCGGCCATGAGCTGCTCTATGGCAAAATGCCCCATGCTCGAAGCCATGACGCGGTCGCGGGCCGTGGGACTGCCGCCGCGCTGCACATGGCCGATGATCGTGACGCGCGTATCCAGCCCCAGCTCCTCTTCGATGCGCTCAGCGATGCCGAGCGTTTTGCCGAGACCCTCCGCCACGATGATGAGGTGGTGGTGCTTGCCACGGTATTTTCCCTCGCGGATGTGCTCGAGAACGTCCTTTTCAAAGTCGAAGTGCTTCTCCGGCGTCAGGATCGCCGTGGCGCCGACCGAAAGGCCGACATAAACGGCCAGATGCCCCGCGTGCCGGCCCATGACCTCGACTACGGAGGTGCGCTCGTGCGACTGCATCGTGTCCGCCAGCTTATCGATCGCGTCGATGGCCGTGTTGGCGGCGGTATCAAAGCCGATGGAATAGTCGGTGCAGGCGATGTCGTTGTCGATCGTGCCGGGGAGGCAGATGGTGTTGACGCCGGCTGCAGCCAGCTTTTCCGCGCCGCGGAACGTGCCGTCGCCGCCGATGGCGACGATGCCGTCCAGCCCGAGGTAGCGGCAGGCGCTGACCGCTTTGTGCAGCCCCTCATCGGTCTTGAACTCCTCGCAGCGCGCGGTGTACAGGATCGTGCCGCCGCGCGAGGTGATGCCGTTCACGGAGCGGGCGTCCAGCTCCACCACATCCGAGTGGATCAGGCCGCTGTAGCCGCGGTGAATGCCGATGGGCGTAATGCCGTTCAGGACGCAGGTACGGGCTGCCGCGCGGATTGCGGCGTTCATGCCGGGCGCGTCGCCGCCGCTGGTCAGAATGCCGATTCGGGAAAACTTGTGATCCATATCGATACCTTCCTTCCTGGATGAACCCTATAGAATCAATAAAAATATTATACTATGAATGGAAAAACTGCGCAATTCCAAGATGTAAACCAAATTTACAGCGGATTTTGATCGCAAAATATGGCGGGTGAAAACGGATGGTACATTCGACACCGTTTCCGATGCATTGCAGTAAAGATTGCAGAACGGGCGTTATATTGACAAAAAGCGCGCATAAAATGAAGGAAATGAAATTCAAAATTGCATAAATGCACAAATCGCTTTTCAAGGGTGCGGGAACTTGTCCGCAGCGGAAGAGGAGAGCGAGCGGAGAAATCCGGCGCAAAATACCGGAAATAACAGAGGTTATTGCGGAAAAACCGGGGAAATCGGTGCGCATTTGGGAAATGGAGGAAAGGGGAGCCCCATTTGCCGGCTGCGGGGTCTTGTCGCAAGGGGTAAAAAATATATTGTACAAAATCGAAAAAAATGCAAGATCGCTATAGACAAAGATTCATTTCCGCGTTACAATACAGATGTACCGCAAATCTGGCGGCATCATCGACTAAGCACATCTTTGAAGGAGGTACACACAAATGGGTAAGTATGACATCATTGTTGACGAAATGGAAGCGAAGCTCCGTCCCCCGACGATCGGACTGAAGCCCTATGAAGCGAAGGTTATCCCGCTGACCACCGGTGAGGATATGCTCGTTCGTGAAGCGACCGAAGAAGAAATCGACATGATCATCACCGGCATCCGCCCGCTGCTCGACCATCCCAAAGATTTCTATGACATCGTGTCCGCCCGCATCATCGCCGAAGGTCTTGGCATGCTCCGCAAGCGCGTTCAGGACGAGTACTTCTTCGTCGGCGCTGTCAACGGCGAGATCGCCGGTATCGTCAATGGCCGCATGGTCAACGAGAAGGTCGGTATGTCCTACCACACCATGACGCTCAAGCGCGGCGCCCGCGTCGGTGCGCAGCTGTTTGCGGCGAAGATGGAGTATCACTTTGATTTCATGAACCAGGATGAGGTCTGGATCGTGGCAGAGTCCCCGAACGGCTTCAAGCGCTGGATGATCGAGTACGAGCTCGAAGATCGCTTCGAGTGCCCGCACGAGCTGGGCGGCGTTCCCACCTTCGTCCTCACCCGCGATCTGTGGGAGAAGCACAAGGCCAACAAGAACGTCGGTATCCGCCCCGCCGCGGAGCTGTTCCCCGAGGTCATCGAGGCCAACAAGGTCCTCCATATGCCCGCCAAGCTGAACGTTTAACAAAAAGCTGAGAGAAAGGACGTAAAAATGCGCGAAGTAGGTATTGTTGGCATTGGCCATACCAAGTTCGGCAAATCGGCCGTTCCGTTCCTCGACATGGCTTGCGATGCAGCCCTGCAGGCAATGGATGATGCCGGAGCCAAAACTGGCAGAAAGAATGTGATCGACCAGGTGTTCATCGGCACGATGGCAGCAGGCATGGTGCAGCGCATCAGCGGTCTGGCTTCCGCGGTGGTCGACACCCTCAACCTCCGCCCGGCAATGGCGGAGACCATCGAAAACGGCCCGGCTTCGGGCGCTTCGGCGGTCAAGCTCGGTTACATGGCGATCGCCTCCGGCGTTTGCGACTGCGTTCTCGTAGTCGGCGCAGAGGGCATGCGCGCGGTCACCGGCTGGGAGGGCACGGACTTTGTTGCCACGATGCTCCATCCCGAAGCCGAGTACAAGTACGGCATCACGCTGCCGTCGTTTGCCGGCCTGTTCACCCGCCTGTGCATGGATAAGTATGGCGTCACCAGCCGCGATCTGTCGATCGTTTCCGTGAAGAACCATGCGAACGCCTGCCTGAACCCCAACGCGCACATCAAGGCGGTTGTGAAGCTCGAGCGCATTACGGATGAGCGCATCATCAATGCGACCAACCCGCTCGTGGCCGATCCGCTTCGCCAGTACGATATGTGCCCCGTCTCCGACGGCGCCGCAGCCGTGCTGCTCGTTGCCAAGGATAAGCAGGAAGAGCTGGGCTTTGGCCACAAGAAGTTCGTCAAGATCGCGGGCGTCGGCTCCGCGACCGATACGCATGTGGTCGCCAACCGCGAGGTCCCCACGGATCTGTTGGCCGTCCGTCTGAGCGCCCAGATGGCGTACAAGATGGCGGGCGTCGGTCCCGAGGACATCGATGTGGCAGAGCTGCATGATGCGTTCCAGATCCTGGAGATCGCAGAGTCCGAGGAAGTCGGCCTCTTCCCGCGCGGCACCGGCCATCTGGCCGCTCGCGAGGGCAAGACCGAGATTCACGGCGAGATGCCGATCAACACCTCCGGCGGTCTGAAGGCCAAGGGCCATCCGCTGGGCGCGACGGGCGTCTCCCAGATCGTCGAGCTGGTGAAGCAGCTCCGCGGCGAAGCCGGCGAACGTCAGGTTCCCGGTGCGAAGACCGCGCTGGCGATCAACTTTGGCGGTTTCGGCAACAACGTTGCGGCCACCATCCTGACCACGAAATAAGGAGGGTATCAAAGTGGAACAGATGTATGCATACAAGTGCAAAAAGTGCGGCAAGCTCCATCACCCCCGCTATATCGTGTGCCAGAACCCCGATTGCGACGGCCGTGAGTTCGAGCAGATCCCGCTTGAGGGCAAGTGCAAGCTGCTGACCTGGACCCGCGTCTACAATCTGCCCGAGGGCTATATGTGCCCGTGGCTCAACTTCGGCATCGTCGAGTTTGAGAACGGCGTGCGCGCTACCGGCCAGATCGGCTTTGACGATGGCATCGAGACCGGCATGGAGCTGGTCGCCACCGTCGGCGTCGTGAAGGAAAAGGTCATCAAGTACAAGGAGACCGTTGTCGAACCGCAGTACGGCTTCATCTTCCAGAAGGCGTAACACGCGGGTATGACGGTTCGACCGGCAATGGATGCCAAGGCAATCTGCACGCTGCTCCGTGAGCGGCTGCACGATGCGCCCCTGTGCGGAACGGTGCTCTCCGCGTTTGAACACGCGGTCAACATCGAAACGCCGGCAGGACTTGTCAGCATTCTCACCGAGGCACGCTGCCTGCAGCCGTTTGCGGTGCGAACGGATGCGCAGGGCTCGCTGCGGGCGCATTTCGCGCCGGGCGAGCGGGTGCTGCTCCGCGCGGAGGCAATCCGCACGGAGCGCACGGCCGTTTCCCTGGAAGCGGCCGCAGCGGTGGATCTGTCGGTTGTGCATGGCATGCAGCCTGTCATTGCCGGACTTTCCAGAGAACATCATTCGGCCCCCGATCCGGCGCCGCTCCTGTCGGTGCTGGCGTCGGGCGGGGAGTCGGATGGGCTGTCCGCGCTCGTGACGCGGCTGAAATCTAACGTATATGCCGATTTTCTCGGGCCGCGGCTGCCGCGTCTGTTCGCAGCGGTGCAGGCGGGAGAAGCGGCGGAGGCGGGCGAGGCGGCAGCCGCGATCGCCGGTTGCGGTATCGGTCTGACACCGTCATCGGATGATTTGCTCACTGGCTATATGGCCATGCTGCATGCAATGTCCGCCGTTGGCGTTTTGGGAAACATTGCCCCCGTAGCGCGGGAAATCGCGGGCCGCGCAGCAAAAAAGACCAACCGTATCAGCGGTGCATTTCTATTACAGAGCGGCGAGGGATATGTTTCCGAGGATGTACTTCGTCTCCTCCGGCTCTTGTATTCGGATTCGGATGCATACACAATCAAACAGGCAGCCATGCGCGTTGCGGCATTCGGGTCCACTTCCGGAAGCGATATGCTGACCGGTATCGTTTTGGCAATCATTCATCATGATGGAGGGAAAAACAGTGGTCAAACTGGAAATCAGGAAAAATGCTTATTTTGATTCCGTTACCCTCATGCTCATCTCCAAAGACCTGAAAAAGCTGGACGGCGTGAAGGAAGCGCTCGTCGGCATGGGTACCGACCTGAACGTCGAGATCGCCCACAACATCGGTCTTGCGACCCCGGAGTTTGACGCAAACATCACCGCGAACGATTTCTTCGTGGCGGTGGAGTGCGACAGCGACGAGGTGTTTGAGGCGGCGCAGAAGAAGGTAGAGGAACTGCTCAACAAGAAGACGGAGGCCAAGGAGGCTACCTACTATCCGCCCACGCTCGAGGGCGCGATCAAGGTCGACCCCGACCTGAACATGGCCGTCATCTCCGTCCCCGGCAAGTTCGCGGCCGATGTGGCGCAGAGCTGCCTCGATCACGACATCAACGTCATGCTCTTCTCCGATAACGTGACCATCGAGGAAGAGAAGGCGCTCAAGGAGTGCGCGTTTAAGAAGGAACTGCTCGTCATGGGTCCCGACTGCGGTACCGCGATCATCAACAACGTGCCGCTGGCATTTGCAAACGTGGTACCCAAGGGCAAGATCGGCATGGTCTGCGCGTCCGGTACCGGCACGCAGGAGGTCAGCTCGATCATCGCGCAGCTCGGCTGCGGCGTATCGCAGGTCATCGGCACCGGCGGCCGCGATCTGAAGAAGGAGATCGGCGGCCTGATGATGAAGCTCGGTCTGGACGCGCTCATCAACGACCCGAACACCGAGGTCATCACGCTCGTCTCCAAGCCCCCGGCCAAGGAGATCGCCTCTGAGATTCTGGACATCGCCAAGAATGCGGGCAAACCGGTCGTGGTCTGCTTCATCGGCGGCGACCGCACGGAGATCGAGGCCAAGGGTCTGGTAGCGGCCGTTTCGCTCGAGGACGCCGCGCACAAGGCGGTGGCCCTGCTCAAGGGCGAGCCCGTGCAGGACTTCGTCGAGTTCACCATGGGCGAGGAGAAGGCGGAGGCGCTGGCCAAGGAGATTGCCGGCAAGATGGCGCCCACGCAGAAGTATGTCCGCGGCTTCTACACCGGCGGCACGCTCTGCGACGAGGCCATGAAGCTGATGATCGGCAACCTCGGCCATATCTACAGCAACATTCCGCTGCATGCGGAGGATAAGCTAGCGGACGCGCGCAACGGCAAGAGCCGTGAGCACACGTTCCTCGATTTCGGCGATGACGAGTTCACCGTCGGCCGTCCGCACCCGATGATCGACCCGAGCCTGCGCGCAGAGCGGGTGATCGTCGACGGCAAGGACCCGGAGACGGCGGTCATCATGTGCGACTGCGTCATCGGCTACGGTTCGCATCCCAATCCGGCGGAGGACCTCTCGGAGGCCATTCGCACCGCAAAGGCGGAGGCGGAAGCCGCGGGACGGCATCTGTGCTGCGTTTGCGCCGTTTGCGGCACCGAGGGCGACCCGCAGTGCCTGTCCAAAACGCAGAAGCAGTTGACGGAGGCCGGCGCGGTCGTGCTGCCGTCCAATGCGCAGGCGACGCGCTTTGTGGAGCGCATCCTCGCCAACCTGAAGTAAGGAGGAAGCGACAATGAGCAAGCTGAACGAGTTATTCGCAAAAGAGCTGCATGTGGTCAACTTCGGCATCGAGTCCTTCTATCAGGATCTCGTGAGCCAGAAGCAGCCCGCGGTGCACGTGGATTGGAAGCCCGTGGCGGGCGGCGACAAGGTCGCGGCCGGCAACCTGCGCAAGCTGAAGAATCCCGAGCTCGCCGCCAAGATCGAAGCGGCGAACAAGGAGGCGCTCCGCCGCATCCTCGCCGCACAGCCGACGCTGGTCGGTCTGGGCATTGCCGGAGAGGTCATCCCCGGTATGACGAAGAAGACCATCCTCCATGCCGGCCCGCCGGTGACCTGGGAGCGCATGAGCGGCCCGCAGAAGGGCGCGGTCATGGGCGGCCTGATCTATGAGGGCCTCGCCAAGGATCTCGAGGAGGCCGAGAAGCTCGCGGCGTCCGGCGAGATCAAGTTCGATCCCTGCCATATGCACAGCGCCGTCGGCCCGATGGCCGGCGTTGTGACCGCCTCCATGCCGGTTTGGATCATGGAGAACAAGACCTTCGGCAACCGTGCGTACTGCACGATCAACGAGGGGCTCGGCAAGGTGCTCCGCTTCGGCGCGTGCGACGAAGAGGTGCTGACCCGCCTGCGCTGGATGGAGAAGGAGCTCTACCCGGTGCTCAAGGCCGCCGTGGAATTCAAGGGCGAGATCGACGTCAAGGTGCTGATCGCGAAGCTGCTGCAGATGGGCGACGAGGCGCACAACCGCAATGAGGCCGGTACCTCCCTGCTCATCCGTGAGCTGGTGCCCGGCATCATGCAGGCCGACTTCCCCGAGGAGCAGAAGATTGCCGCCTACAACTTCATCAACGGCAACAACCATACGTTCCTGAACATCTCCATGCCCGCCTGCAAGTGCACGATGGATCCGATTTTCGGCATCGAGTACAGCACGGTGGTTGCCACTATGTGCCGCAACGGCACGGACTTCGGTATCCGCATCGCGGGCCTTGGTCCCGACAAGTGGTTCACCGGCCCGGCGGAGATGGTCAAGGGTCTGTATTTCCCGGGGTTCGACGAGTGCGACGCGGCGCCGGACCTCGGCGACTCCTGCATCACCGAGACCACGGGTATCGGCGGATTCTGCATGGCGGCCGCACCGGCCATCGTGCAGTTCGTCGGCGGTCAGGTCAGCGATGCGCTGAACTACTCCAAGCAGATGTATGAGATCACCGTGGGCGAGGGCCAGGCGTACAAGATCCCGGCGCTCGACTTCCGCGGCAGCGCAACCGGCATCGATATCCTGAAGGTCATCGAGACCGGCATCCGCCCGATCATCAATACCGGTATCGCGCACAAGGATCCCGGCGTGGGTCAGGTCGGCGCGGGCATCGTCAATCCGCCGGAGGAGTGCTTCAAGAAGGCGCTCGCCGCCTGCGCGGAAGCCTGGGCGTAAATCTGCAGGGCCCGCTGCATGAAACTTGCCGTAAAGCGGAGCAAGTCTCCGCTTTACGAAACCGGTAACACGTGATATACTTAGTACATCACAGCTTACATACAAATCCCTTATAACCCATATATCATTAAAGGAGGTTACACTCATGAGCAAATGGTCCGACATCAAGATGTATGATCTCTCTATCCCGATTGGCATCAATACGCCGCCGTGGCCGACCTATGAGCCGCTGCAGATGAAGTTCTTCAAGCGCCTTGCGCCCAACGGTGCCAACGGCCAGCTGATAACGCATTCCAACCATGTCGGAACCCATCTGGATGGCCCGCTGCATTTCGATACCGCCGGCCGCGATATGGCTTCGCTGGAGCTGACGAAGCTCTGCCATCCCGGCGTGATCGTGGACCTGTCCGATGAATTTGGCGAGGACGATTTCGGCATCTACACCGCCGCCGATATCGAGAAGCGCGTCGAGGTCAAGAAGGGCGATATTCTGATCATCAACACCGGTTACCATAAGTATGGCTGGGACGTCCCCGGCACCGCCGATGAGAAGCGCTACATGCTGCGCCACCCCGGCCCGTCGCTCGATTTCGTGCAGTGGGTCCGTGAAAAGGAAATCCGCTGGATCGGCGTCGACTGCGGCAGCGCTGACCACCCGATGAACACGAAGATCCGCGACTGGGAGCCGATGGAGGCTGCCAAGTGCGACAAGAAGTTCCAGGAGCGCTATGGCAAGACGCTGAACGAGATCTATCCGTGGCCGGATCACTATCAGGCCATGCATATCGAGCTCTTCTGCCAGCCCTATGAAGCGATCCATGCCGAGTGCCTCGGCGGCCAGATCGATGAGCTGTCCAACAAGCGCGTTGTCATCGGCTGCTTCCCGTGGAAGCTGGTCGAGGGCGAGAGCTGCATTGCCCGCATTGTGGCCTTTGACGGCTTCGATGATGTCTAATACCCATTTGCGCAGACGGCCGAACATTCGGCCGTCTGCGCGCATTTAACCCCGGAGCGGTCGGTGGGGGAGTCCGGCGGTTCCGGCCATGTGAGCGCAACCAAGCGCGAAAAAGCTTTCGACCACACAGACAGGAGCGTGCATGGAAAACAACTGGGTAGGGATGCTGATCGTCGCAGCGGTCGCCCTGAGCATTCTGGGCATTTCGGCCTACCGGAAACGGCGGGTCGATCCGCAGCTGGAAACGTTCGCACAGGCCTATTGTGAGGCGGCGGATCATATCCTCGGCGGACCGCACAGACTGGAGGCCGCATGGTTTGCCACGGAGACAACGGCCGATGGCCTGCTGCGCCTCGCGCCGATGGATCAGCAGCCGGAAGCGCTGCGGCAGCTGCTGCAGCAGGGGGTGGACGATTATGTCATGGAGCGGATGCGGGTCATGCATGCCGCGCGCTGCAAGGCGCAGGAAACGCTGTCGGGGATCAATTTCTTCAGCAAGCGCATCAATCCGATCGTCAATACCACCTATGACCAGATCAATGAGTTTTTGACCCTTGTCCAGCACCCCGATGTGGTCTTTGACCAGAAGTGTCTGGATCAGTTTCATTATTTTCTGCATCAGCAAGGGCATATCAGAAATGCTGCGCTCGGTTCGGTTCTGCCGGAGCGCGCCAGGGAGAAGATTGCCTGTTGAAGATGCCCCTCTGTTGCTGCCCGCTGTGATGCGGGCCATTGTTGTCTTTGGACGTTATTCTTGACAACAAACAACGAGATCCGCGAGCAGGCAGCGGCAGCCATTCGCTTGTTACCGCGCCGGCGGGGAGGAAGCCGGCGGGGTTGTTACCCGAAACAGACAAAAACGTAGTGGACTTGGAGGATTGCAACATGAGAGAGTTTGTGTACCTGCGCCCCGGTTCGATTGCCGAAGCAATCTCCATGCGATGCGAGCATGAGGGATGCTCCGTGCTGTTCAATGGCGGTACCGACATCGTCATCCAACTGCGCGACCGGCTCATCAAACCGGACTATGTGATCGACATCAAGCATATCGATGGCCTGAAGAAGATCACGTTCAGCAAGGAAGAGGGTCTGTTCATCGGCGCATGCGCCACCATGAACGAGATCGGAAACAACGAGTATGTAAAAACATACTATCCATTTCTCGCGGACGCGGCGCTTTCCGTCGGCAGCAAGCAGGTGCGCAACCGCGCCACCTGCGTCGGCAACATTGTCAACGCTTCGCCGCTCTGCGATACCGGCACGCCGCTGTACGCGGCCGACGCATCGCTCTGCATCAGCGGTAAGGACGGCGACCGCGAGGTTCCGATCCGCGAGTTTATCACGTTTGTGCGCCGCACCGTGCTGAAGCCGGATGAGATCGTAACGGGCGTTAAGGTGCCCTATGTTGAGGGTCTCCGGGGCATTTTTACCAAGGTGGCGCGCCGCAGGGAGGTCGACCTGTCCACCATCTGCGGCACCGTTGCCCGCGTGGGCGACAGCTACCGCCTTGCGTTCGGCGCAGTCGCACCCACGCCGGTGCGCATGCCGAAGACGGAAGCGCTGCTCGAGGGCAAGACGCTCACGCCGGAGCTGATCGAAGAGGCAGCCAAGCTGGCTCGTACGGAGGTTTCTCCGATCGACGACGTGCGCGCATCCAAGGAATACCGGTTGGATGTGGTTGAGGTTATCGTCAGAAGAAGCCTCACGCAGCTGGCTTAAGGGGGACAAAGCGATGAAATACAAGGTGAATTTCTTTCTCAACGAAGAACCGATGGAGCTGTATGTCGACGCAAACCGGACGATGCTCAATGTTCTGCGCGATGAGCTGTGCTATACCGGCACAAAAGAGGGATGCGGCGCGGGGGAATGCGGCGCATGTACGGTGATCGTGGACGGCCTGCCGATCAACGCCTGCCTTGTGCTGGCGCCGGAGATGGACGGCATGCACATCACTACCGTGGAAGGGCTCAGCAAGGATGGCGAGCTCTCCCCCTTGCAGAAGGCGTTTGTGGAACATGCGGCGCTCCAGTGCGGCTTCTGCACGCCGGGCTTCATCATGTCCGGCACGGCGCTGCTGATGGAGAACCCGCAGCCGAGCCGCGAAGAGATCGTCCGGGCCATTTCCGGCAATCTGTGCCGCTGCACGGGCTATGCACGCATTATCGAGGCGATCGAGGATGTCGCCGCGCAGAACGCCAGACAGGGAGGTGCTGAATAATGGAAGAACAACTCAAGCATGTTGGCGTAGCGTATGAACGCAGCGACGGCGTCAAGAAGGTGACCGGCGCCGCCGAATATGTCGATGATATCCGCCTTGGCCGTATGCTGTACGCGGATGTGGTGCGCAGCCCCTACGCGCACGCAAGGGTGCTCTCCGTTGACCTGTCGGAGGCGAAGAAGGTGCCGGGCGTCAAGGCCGTGATCGACGGTACCGACTATAAAAAGCGCGTTGGTCTGTATCTGGAGGATCGTTTCTTCATGATCAAGCCCGGCGACACCGCCAAATACATGGGCGATCCGGTGGCCGCCGTTGCGGCCGAAACGAGGGAGATCGCGCGGAAGGCCTGTGAGCTGATCAAGGTGGAGTATGAGCCCCTGCCGGTCGTCAGCAACGCGCTGGACGGCATGAAGCCCGATGCGCCGATCATTCACCCGGAGCTGGGCAGCTACAAGGTTGCGCCGATCTTCTACCCGAAGCCGGGCACGAACATCTCGCACCATTATGTGCTCCGAAAGGGCGATTGCGAAAAGGCGTTTGAAGAGGCCGACGCCGTGTTCGAGCATGAGTTTTACATCCCGCATGTGCAGCATGTACCGCTCGAGCCGCACGTGGCCATGGCCAAGCTCGATCCCGACGGCAAGCTGACCGTGTGGGCGAGCTGCCAGTCGCCGTACGCCGTGCGGCAGACGCTCTCCGTTGCGTTCGATATGCCGCTCAACAAGATCCGCGTCATTTCGCCGACCGTGGGCGGCGGCTTTGGCGCCAAGGCGGGCACGACGCTCGAGGGCATCGTCATCGGTCTGGCGCGGCATTGCCCGGGCCGGCCGGTCAAGCTGACCTACAGCCGCGAGGATGAGTTCGTCAACTCCTATGTCCGTCAGGGCATGTTCGCGCGCATCAAGACCGCCATGCGCAAGGATGGGCGGATCCTCGGCGTGAAGAACGAATACTACTGGGATGGCGGCGCTTACACCGAGTATGGCGTCAACATTACGAAGGCAGGCGGATGGGCGTCCGCGGGTCCGTACGATATCGACAACGTGTGGACCGACAGCTACTGCGTCTACACCAACAACCCGGTCGGCGGCCCGTACCGCGGCTTCGGCATGTGCGAGATTCACTTCGCCATCGAGCAGAACATCGACATGATCGCCAAGAAGATGGGCATCTCCGAGGTGGACATCCGCCGCATCAACGGCCTGCGTCCGGGCGGCTACACCGGCATGGGTGAAAAGATGGATGTTGCGGGCTATCAGGAGTGCCTGGAGACGGTCGTGAAGGATATCGATTTCTTCACGCCTTCCGAGCAGCCCAAGGAACCGCACAAGGTGCGCGCAAAGGGCATCGCCGCGGGCTGGAAATCGCCGTCCATGCCGACCAATGCGGGCAGCGCGGCCATCATCCGCATGAACGAGGATGGCACGTTCTTCCTGATGAGCAGCGGCATGGAGATCGGCCAGGGCGCCGCCACCGTGCTGCCGCAGATCGCGGCCGAGGTGCTCTCCGTCGAGCCGAGCAAGATCACGTTCTGCTCCGGCGATACGGACCACACGCCGTATGAGTGGCAGACCGTTGCCAGCCGCACGACCTATTGCGCGGGCAATGCGGTAAAGCTCGCCGCGGAGGACCTGCGCGACAAGGTGCTCGAGCTGGCGCAGATCAAGATGGGCGCGGTCAAGCGCGACCTCAAGTTTGAGGACGGCTATGTCGTGCACAAGATCTATCCGGAGCGCCGCGTGCCGATCAGCGAGTTCGCGCTGGGCGTCTCGTTCCCGGATGGCTCCGGCTATGGCGGCCCCGCCATCGGCGTGGGCACGTTCACGCTGGAGAACAACATCAATACCGACAAGAAAACCGGCGTTGCCAAGCACCATCCGGCCGCGTTCTGGACGATGGGCGTCAACGGCGCGGAGGTCGAGGTCGACACCGAGACAGGACACATCAAGGTGCTGAAGATGGTTTCCTGCTTCGACGCGGGCAAGGTGATCAATCCGGCGCTGTTCTCGGCACAGTCCGAGGGCGCCATGGTGCAGGCCCTCGGCACGGCGCTGTTTGAGGAGCTCAAGCTCAGGGACGGCAAGGTGCTCAACAAGAACTTCGTCGACTACAAGATCCCGACGGCGGACGACATTCCTGAGCTCGTGGTCAAGTATGTCGAGCATGCGGAGCCGACGGGGCCCTACGGCGCCCGCGGCGTCGGCGAGCCGCTGATGGTTCCCGGCGCGCCGGCCATTGCCAACGCGGTGTACAACGCCATCGGCGTCCGCTTCACGCGCATGCCGATCCTGCCGGACGACGTGCTGCGCGCACTGCGGGAGAAGAAGGCCAAGGAGGCCGCTGAACAGTAACGATTCGTGTGGATGCGGCAAACAAACTTTGTTTGCCGCATCCATAAAAACTGAAAAAACAGATGACAAATGTGAACCAACTGTGTATAATATAGTACATAGTTGTAGACATCTACAGACCAACGACAACTCTTCCCCAAATAATTTCTTGAACCCGGCGAAGCCCGAGACCCAACAGAACCCCGTGAGATAAGGCAAAAAAGTCGCGCGTGTGCACTTGCCCTTATCGTTGTACGCATATAGGAGCGCTGCTCTCTATATATCGCACCCACTTGGAGAAATGGGGATTCAAAAAAATTTGCAGGAGGTAAGTCATGGAAAGAAAGGTAGACGGTATTTACGACGGCTTTAAGGAGCTGGGTACCGGCAAAATGGTGGTACTTGGCCTCCAGCACGTATTCGCCATGTTCGGCGCAACCGTGCTGGTGCCGCTGCTGACGGGCCTGTCCGTATCGGTGACCTTGTTCGCTTCTGGTATTGCTACAATTTGGTTCTTCATCATTACAAAGCGCAAGGTGCCGGTATTCCTCGGTTCCTCGTTCGCGTTCCTCGGCGCGTTCGCAACGGTCGCACCCAAACTGGCGGACGGCAGCGCGAACGTTGAGATGCTGCCATATGCGACCGGCGGCGTCGTGTGCGCAGGTCTTGTCTATGTGATTCTGGCAGCGCTGTTCCAGATCTTTGGCGCAAAGAGAATCATGAAGCTGTTCCCGCCGGTGGTCACAGGCCCGATCATCATCCTCATCGGTTTGATCCTTGCGCCGACCGCTGTGAGCAGCGCCTCTGCGAACTGGATTCTCGCGGCGATCGCCATTGCGCTCGTCATCGTGATCAACCTGTTCGGCAAGGGCATGATCAAGATTGTCCCGATCCTGATCTCCATCTTTGCAACGTATATCATTGGCTGCATCGTAACGGCCATCAACCCGAATCTGTTCGGCCTACCGTGGATCGACTTCTCGAACCTCACGCAGCCCTTCATGGATGGCGCGCAGTTCACGGACTTCCTCAATGTCCCGCCGTTCCATATGCCGAAGTTTGAGATCGGCGCGATCGTCTCCTTCATCGTGGTTGCTGTTGCGGCCATCGTGGAGCACATCGGCGATATCGCGGCCATCGGCGCGACCTGCGGCAAGAACTTCATCGCCGATCCCGGCCTGACCCGTACGCTCCTCGGCGACGGTCTTGGCACGGCCATGGCGGGCGCCATCGGCGGCCCGGCCAACACGACCTACTCCGAGAACACCGGCGTTGTCGCGCTGACCCGTGTGTATGATCCGAAGGTCATGCTCATCGCAGCCTGCTTCTCCATCGTTCTCTCGTTCGTTGCCATCTTCGACTCGTTCATCAATACGATTCCGTGGTCCATCATCGGCGGTATTTCCGTCGTGCTCTACGGCATGATCTCCGCCACCGGCGTCCGCACGATCATGGAGAACAAGGTGGACTACACGAACATGCGCAACATCCTGATCTCCGCTCTGATCCTCGTCTGCGGCATCGGCTTCAACACCTACCCGATCGTGATTCCGATCGGCGCGACCGCGATCCAGTTCGGTGGTCTGGCGTCTGCTGCCATCATTGGTATCATCGTCAATGCGATCCTGCCCGGCAAGGACTATGAGTTCAACGATGGCGCGATCGAGGCGGACGAAAAGAGCATCGGCGCGTAAGACGAATTGCCCAATCGTCTGAAAACAATCCGAACAACTGGATAAGGGGTTCCTTTTCCTCCATTTCTCTGAAAGAACCGGCGCGAAGCTTAGCTTCGCGCCGGTCTTTTCTGCTGTCATCCAAATTGGTGGCAGGGAATAGCCGATATTTCTGCCGCTGCGCGCAGCCGAATGTGCAGCGTGCAGTGTTGTAGTGTGTAGTTTGTGTGCAACGGCGGGAACGGTGGGGATAACCGCGTGCAGGGCTTTCCAAAACGCAGCGGGCGCGCCGCATTCCCTGCGGCGCGCCCGTTTCACAAAAGGGTCGTTATTTCCCCTGTGCTGCCTTGATCTTCGTCCATGCATCGGAATAGACGCTCACAAAGTCGCCCAGATCATGGAACACGGTGCAGCGGTCGAGCACATCCTGCGGCGGATTGAAGGTCGGGTCCTCAACGAACTCATCGCTGAGCAGCTCCAGCGCCGCGCGGTTGGGGGAGCAATAGTAGATGTATTCGGCGTTCTGCTTGGCCACCTCGGCGTCGCAGAGGAAGTTAATGAACGCCTCCGCCTCGGCGGTATGCGTCGAGGTCTTGGGGATGACGACGTTGTCAAACCACACGTTGCTGCCCTCTTTCGGCACGGCGTACGCGAGGTCCTCGCTCTCCGCAATGGCCATCAGCGCGTCGCCGGAATAGGTCACGCACATGGCAGCCGTGCCGTTGATCATCTCCATCTTGGCGTCGTCGGTCAGATAGGCGCGCACAAGCGGCTTCTGCTCGATCAGCGCCTGCTGCGCCTCCAGCACCTCCGCTTCGTTGCGGGTGTTGATGTCGTAGCCGAGCTTGATGAGCGTGATGCCGATGGAGTCGCGCACGCTGTCGTACATCAGGATCTGGCCGCTGTATTTCTCATTCCACAGGATATCCCAGGAATCGACCGGATCATCCACCATGGTGGTGTTGTAAAGGATGCCGACGGTGCCCCAGAAGTACGGAACCGAATACTTGTTGTCCGGATCGAAGGACAGATCCAGAAACCGCTCATCGATATTGGCCAGATTCGGAATATTGTCCTTGTTCAGCTCGTGCAGCAGATCCTGCGCGATGAGCTTCTCAATGACGTAGTCCGAGGGCACGCAAATGTCGTAGATGCAATCGACCGCGGACAGCTTGACGAGCATCTCCTCGTTGCTGTCCATGGTCGAATACTTGACCTTGATACCGGTCTCCTGCTCAAACTGGTCGAGCAGATCGGGATCGATATAATCGCCCCAGTTGAGTACGTTGAGCGTCACCTGATCCTTCTGGCCGCATGCGGCGAGCGGGAGCATCATGGCGAGGATGAGCAGGGCGCAGAGCGCTTTCTTCATCAGTTTCATCGGTTGTACCTCCTTGTAAACAGATTCTTTCTTATGATCGGTGGTTATGACCGGCCGTTATCCATGGCCGTGCCAAATCTTCCGTATTGCGGGTTTATCCTATCGCTTCATGCCGACCTTGCGGTCCTGAATCTCGCGCTTGCGCTCCTCGCGGATGCTGCGGATGTTCACGATCAGCAGCAGCGTGACCACGGGCACGAAGATGATCGTCGAGAGCGCCGGGTTGACGCCGCGGCGCGCGCTGGCATAGATATACATCGACAGGTTGTCAACGCCGTTTCCGGCAAAGAAGCTGACCACAAAATCGTCGATGGAGAGCGTGAAAGCGAGGATTGCGCCCGAGATAATGCCCGGCAGGATATCCGGTATCACCACGCGCCAGAGCGCCATCAGCGGCGTACAGCCGAGATCGAGCGCCGCCTCATAGAGCATGTCGGAGCTTTGCCTGAGCTTCGGCAGCACCGAGAAGATCACATACGGCAGGTTGAACGTGATGTGCGCGATCAGCAGCCGGATATAGCCGTTGCGAAGCCCGATGGCGAGGAACAGCAGCATCAGCGAGATGCCGGTCACGAGGTCGGGGTTCACCATCGGCAGCTGGGAGATGTTCTCGATCAGCATGCGCCTGCGCTTCTTCATCGAGTGCAGGCCGATGGCCGCAAACGTACCGAGCACCGTGGCAATGAGCGAGGAGAGCACCGCCAGCGTGGTCGTGACGACGATCGCATCCGTGATCTCCGAGGAGCGGAACAGCTTTTCGTACCAGCCGAACGTAAATCCCGTCCAGTTGCCGAGCGTCTTGCTCTCGTTGAAGGAGAACAGGATGAGGATCAGGATCGGCGCATAGAGAAACAGCAGTATCAGGCCCAGATAGGTGCCCTTGAAGAAATTTCGAAGCCGCTTTACCATAACCGGTTGCCTCCCTCGGCCTGCTTGCCGCCGGCGCTCTCCGCCCGCCGCATGATGGCCATGCTCAAAAGCACGAAGATGAGCAGCATGATGGCCAGCGCACTGCCCGCGCTCCAGGCCTGCTCCGTAATAAACTTCATGTAGATCAGATCGCCGTAGAGCATCGTCATGCCGCCGCCGAGCAGCTGCGAGATGGCGAATGTCGTGGTCGACGGGATGAACACCATCGTGATGCCGGAGATGATGCCGGAGACCGACAGCGGCAGCACCACGCGCAGGAATGTGAGCGCGCCGTTCGCCCCGAGATCCTGCGCCGCTTCGATATAGCTCTTGTCGAGCTTCATGAGCACCGTATAGATCGGGAGGATCATGAACGGCAGGAAATTGTAGACCATGCCGAGCAGCACCGCCGCCTCGGTATACAGGATGTTGGTAAACGCGCCAAGCAGCGATTTCCACGCGTAGGTGCGCAGCAGGAAATTCATCCACATGGGCACGATGAAAAACACCGACAGCAGCGTCGCCACGGCCTTCTTCATACGGGAGAGCAGATAGGCCACGGGATAGCCGAGCAGCAGGCAGAGCACGGTGGTGTACAGCGCCAGCCGGATCGAGTCGAGCAACACTCGGATGTTGCCCATCTGCGCCGCCTCAACGAGGTTTTGCAGCGTAAAGCTGCCGTCGCTCGTGAACGCATAATACAGGATCAGCAGCATCGGCGAGAGGATAAAGATCAGCATCCATACGATGTATGGGCCGGCAAACATGCTTCGTTTCAAGCGCTCACCCCCTTGTTCGGCGCGTGCTCAGGCACTGTGGGAGACGACGATGTGCTCGGGCGCCACACGGATGCCGACCTCTTCGCCATTCTCCATGAAATCATCGGAACGCGCGATCCAGTCCTCCTCGCCGCAGGTGATCGTGACCTCGTAGTGCGTGCCGAGGAACATGCTGTCCTTGACAAAACCGGTCAGCTCCGCATCCTGCGGCGCAACGAGCTCGACATCCACCGGCCGGATCTGGACGAGGACCTCCTCCTTGTGCTCGAACTCGCCCTCGAACCGGCAGGCAAAGTCGTGATCGCTGAACGTGACCAGATCCTCATTCGGATAGGCGATGGCGTCGAAGATGTTCATCGAGCGCGTCTTCTTCATGATATGGAACGCGTCCGGCGGCAGCGAGAGGCCAACCTCGTCGCCCACGGCCACATAATCCGTCGTATGCACGATCCACTCATAGCCGTTGCAGTCCACATCGACCTCGTAGTGAACGCCCATGAACACCACCGACTGCACCACGCCGCGCACGCGCGCTTCCTCCGGCGGTACGATATCGATGTCCTCGGGGCGGACGACCACGTCCACCTCGACGTTCTTGCCGAAGCCCGCGTCCACGCACGGATGCACCATGCCGTAGATCTGCACGCGGTAATCCTGCAGCATGATGCCCGGCAGGATGTTGCTCTCGCCGATGAAATCCGCCACAAACGGGTTCTTTGGCTCGTTATAGATGTCCGTCGGCGTGCCGATCTGCTGGATCACGCCGTCCTTGAGCACGACGATCGTGTCGCTCATGGTGAGCGCTTCCTCCTGGTCGTGCGTGACATAGATGAACGTGATGCCGAGCCGCTGCTGCATGCGCTTGAGCTCGACCTGCATTTCCTTGCGCAGCTTCAGGTCGAGCGCGCCGAGCGGCTCGTCGAGCAGCAGCACCTGCGGTTCGTTGACCAGCGCGCGCGCAATGGCCACGCGCTGCTGCTGGCCGCCCGAGAGCTGCTCCACATAGCGCTTACCGTAGCCCTTGAGGTTCACGAGATCGAGCATCGCGTTGACCTTCTGCTCGATGAGGGCTTTATCCATCTTCTTGATCTTCAGGCCGAAGGCAATGTTGTCAAACACGTTCAGGTGCGGAAACAATGCGTACTTCTGGAACACCGTGTTGATGCGGCGCTTGTAGGGCGGCACGGATGCGATGTCCACACCGTCCATCTCGATGCGGCCCGTTGTCGGCATGATGAAGCCCGCGATCAGGCGCAGCATCGTCGTTTTGCCGCAGCCGGAGGGGCCGAGCAGCGTCAGGAACTCGCCGTCCTTGATGTACAGCGTTACATGCTCCAGAGCGACGTCGCCGGCATAGTCCTTGGAAACGTCGATCAACTCGATCAGGTGCTTGTCATTCATAGCGTATTGCCTCCCCACAAAACATCAGAGCGGAAATTGCCGTCAGAACGATGGCGGCGTGGAAACCCAGAGAATGCGCGCCTCGCTTTTGCCGCTGTTGCGCAGGTAGTGCGGCGCCGCAGGCCGGAAGTAGAAGCTGTCACCCTTGTGCAGCCGGTAGCGCGCTTCGCCGAGCAGCAGCGTTGGCGTGCCTTGCAGCACATAGCCGAACTCCTCGCCCTCGTGCGGATCGTCCGGCTCCGTCGCTGTACCGGACGGGAGCGTCACGAGAATGGGCTCGAGCGCGTTGCGCTGTGCGTTCGTCACCAGCCAGCGGACGCTGCTGCCATCCGCCGCTTCCTTGACGAACATATCCTCCACGCCGTAGACGACCTTTTCATTCTGCGCCTCGTTGAAAAAGGCGGCGACGTCGGCGCCCAGCGCCTCGAGAATATCCAGCAGTGTTGCAATGGAGGGGGAGGTGATGTCGCGCTCAAGCTGGGAGATGAATCCCTTTGACAGCTCGGTGCGGGCGGCAAGCTCCTCCTGCGTCAGACCCCGCTGCAAACGAAGCCGTTTGATCTTGTTGCCGATCTCCATTGAAGTCAACCCTTTCTAAACCTTGTGTTTACACTCACTAAACACGAAACAGCATAATTGAACCATAAATATGCGCGCTTGTCAATGACATTTTTCTTGCCCGGTGGTACAATGTTGGAAAACCGTGCCAAGGAGCGTTGAATCATGCAGAAACGCTGGAAACAAGTCCTTACCGTCCTCCTG
>JAQXRK010000190.1 GCA_029218485.1 bacterium
AAAGATCTTGCGGGAGCCGGATGTACCGATTACGGTGATTGAGGGGCCGGGCGACTGCATCATTTGCCCGCCCTGCTATGCGTACAACCCGGAAAGCCGCCTTTGCTTCATCGCGGGTTCCCTCAGAGACAGGAAGAAGGATCTCGATGTCTTTTCCAAGATTTCCATGGTGCCCGGGGATACCCTGCCCGCCAGAGAGATCCTTTACAGAATCTACAAGAACATCGCAAATGTCAACGGCATCTGCCGTTTTGAAGAGCGCAGAGGCTTTGAATGGCGCAATTGCCGGACGCATGAATGGGGCGCCTTTGAGAGGGGCATGCGGATCGTAGCCGATGCACTGTCGTTCGACGATGAACAGCCATCGCGCTGACAAACGGTCGATCAGGCGGACAGCCATCCGGAGTAAGGATGCATAGAACGCTGTTCCCTGACGGGAAAACACCAAAAACAGCAATATCCTATTGTAAGAACGGAACAGCAGGGGAGACGTGGCTGCAAGCACGTCTCCTCTTTCTGCTTAGTATGCAATGGAGGGGGAAGCTGAAGAAGAAAAGCAGGACGCCGAAAGCGGCATCCCTTGCTGTCACGTGGATTGCTGTATGGATTGGCAGTTATTGCACCGCCGCGCTGGATTTCCAGTTCATCTGGATGCGCTTTTCCGGGCAGCGAACTGCGCAGTGGCCGCAGCCGGAGCAATGCGCTGTATCAATACGCGGCGTCCGCCCCTCTTCAACGATCACAGCATCGTAGATGCATCCGCGATAGCAGGTTCTGCAGGCGGTGTCCGCACAACCGCCCACGATCGAGGCGCACAGCGGCTGCGGACTGATGTTCTCAAACAGGTTCAGCGTAGGCAGCGCAATGCCCTGAATCTCCGAAACGCTCCGATATCCATGTGATTCGAGCCAGTCCGTGCACTGCTGAAGAATCTGCCGGATCGCATCATATCCGTTGACCTGTATGATGGAAGCAAGCGCAACACAGCTGGCACCAAGCATCAGGAATTCAAGCACGTTTTCAAAGCGGAGCGTTCCGCCGCAGCTACAGATGGAAAACGGCGTGAACTGTTTCAACGTGGCCGTGGTCGCGAGGGACAGCGGATGGATGCTGCTGCCGTTGTAGCCTCCGTAGGTGGGCATCAGCGTCTGCTGCTTTTCGATATCCACGCCCGCCAGTCCTTTCAATCCATCAATCGCGGTTACAACATGCACACCGGCTTCGTAGACTTTTTGCGTGAATTCAACAGAGTTGCATGCTTCATAGGAGAGCTTTGCAATGACGGGCACGCCCGCCGATGCCCGGACGGCCGCCTCCAGCAGCTCCTTGACGGAAGCGGGTTCCATGCTGAATGCCCTGTTGCGAATGGGGGATGACATGCTGACCTCTATGGCGTCCGCACCCATGTGCACGACCTTGGCTGCAAGATAAGCAATCTCCGAAGCCGAGTTGCCCCAAATGCTGCAGATCAGCTTGCAATCGCCCTTGTGCAGCCGCTCCAGTTCATCCTCCCATTGCTCGAGATGGAGATCGGAAAACATCTTTGTGTTCAGCGTTTGCTCTCCGTAGACATACATGCGCGGAGAGATGTTTGGATTTGCTTCCAGCGTAATGGTCTCGGTGGTGACAGCGCTGGCACCGGCGTCAATGCAGCGCTGAATTGATCGGGCATCTCTGGCCCAAGGCCCGGCAGAAACCATGATCGGGTTTTTCAGAAGCAGTCCATCCAAACGAACCGAAAGATCCATGTTGCGCCTCCATTAATCAAGCGAGTCGTAAATATATCTCGTATTGCCGCAGGATCGGCGAATCTGCAGCTTGGGCTTCAGGGTGATTTCCTGGGGAAGCTCTTCGGCCAATTCCGTACTGTCAATCTGATCGAACAGCATTCTTGCTGCCATCATCCCGAGCCGTTTTACCGGTTGGGCGATACTCGTTACTGGCGGCACCAGAATTGAGCAGACCGGTGCGTCAGCGAGGCTGGCAACGGCCAGGTCTTTCGGAATCGCAATGTGATTCGACTGCGCAGCGTGCACAATGCCCATCATTTGCTCCGTAGAACCGGCGACGATGGTATCCGGCATCTCATGCTGTGCAAGAAACTGCTTGATCGCATTGAAACCGCCGGAAACCGAGTTTTCCGCGGTCTGAATGGATACATCGGCACCGGCCGGCGCAGCATGCATGGCGCGTGATACGCCGATCTTTACCTGTTCTTTCAGTATGCTTGCGAGTGGATCCAACACGATGGTGATGCGCATATGCCCCAGCTGGAACAGGTGGAGCATAAGTTTATAAACACCCTCCTCGTGGTCGATATAACACTGGTGCTTGCAGGCGCCATCCGTCCGCTTGCCGATATGAACGGAGGGGATATTGCGCTCTTTCAGAATTTGAAGCTGACTTGCCTCAAGGAGGGAATTTGCGAGAATAATGCCATCCGCCTGACGGTCGACCATGCGCAGCAGATACTCCGCCTCTCTCTTTGCGTTTCCCTGCGTCGCACAGAGCGCAACGGTATATTCCTTGGAAGCGGCCACGGTCTCAACGCCGGAGGCCGCCATCTGACAAAACACATTCTCAATGCTCGGTACGAGCAAAACAATCATGCCGGGCTTGCCCATGCGGAGCCCGCGCGCACACCAGCTGGGAG
>JAQXRK010000191.1 GCA_029218485.1 bacterium
ACGCCGATTGCGCCGGGCATATTGCCGCCGTTCTCGTTGATGATCTTCACGAACTCCTGCGGAACGGAGGAAGAACCGTGCAGCACGATCGGGAAACCGGGCAGGCGGCGGCTGACCTCTTCGAGGATATCGAAGCGGAGCTGCGGCTTCGTGCCGGGCTTGAACTTATATGCGCCGTGGCTCGTGCCGATGGCGATGGCGAGGGAGTCCACACCGGTGCGGGTCACGAAATCCTCGACCTCCTCGGGGCGGGTATAGGAGGAATCCTCCGCGGAAACATTCACCTCGTCCTCAATACCGGCCAGCGTGCCGAGCTCGCCCTCAACGACCACACCGTGGTCATGGGCGTATTCAACGACCTGACGGGTGAGCTTGACGTTCTCCTCATAGGGCTTGCTGGAGCCGTCGATCATGACGGAGGTGAAGCCGCCGTCGATGCAGCTCTTGCACAGCTCGAAGGAGTCGCCGTGGTCGAGGTGGACGCAGATCGGGAGCGCGAAGCCCGCGTTCTGCTGCGCGTCCTCAACGGCAGCCTCGATCAGCTTCATCAGGTAGATGTGGTTCGCATAGGCGCGCGCGCCCTTGGAAACCTGGAGGATCAGCGGTGCGTGCTCCTGCACGGCAGCCGCGGTGATGCCCTGAATGATCTCCATGTTGTTCACGTTGAATGCGCCGATGGCATAGCCGCCCTTGTACGCATCCTCAAACATCTTTTTGCTGGTTACGATTGGCATATATTGCTACTCCTTTTTTGGATATAATAACCCGTGCCCATTATACCGCATTTTGCCCAAATTGCAAGATAAATTGCAATGTTCTTCAGATTGGGGTATACTAATTTTGGAAAAACAGACAGGAGGAAGAATGATGCCGGATCAACTATTGTCGCTCGTTGTCCCCGTTTTCAATGAACAGGAGGTGCTGGAGACATCCTTCCAGCGCATGGATGCCGCCATGCAGGCGACCGGCCATCCGTACGAGATCATCTATGTCAACGACGGCAGCCGGGACAACACGCTGGAAATCCTCAGGAAGATAGCCGCCGGAGCGCCGCAGGTGCGCGTGCTCTCCTTCTCGCGCAACTTTGGCCATCAGCTCGCCGTGACCTGCGGTATGGACGCTGCCCGCGGCAGCGCGCTCATCATCATCGATGTGGACCTGCAGGATCCGCCGGAGCTGATTCCGCAGATGGTGGAGCAGTGGAAGCGGGGCGCGGATATCGTCTATGGAAAGCGCCTGAAGCGCGAGGGCGAAACGCTGTTCAAAAAGGTCACCGCCAGCGCGTATTACCGCCTGCTTGACTGGATGAGCGCCTACCCGATTCCGCTCGATACCGGCGATTTTCGCCTGATCGACCGGCGCGTTGCGGATGTGTTCCTGCAGATGCGCGAGCACAACCGCTTTTTGCGCGGCATGTCGGCGTGGATGGGCTTCCATGCGGAGCCGATCGAGTACGAGCGGCAGGAGCGCGCCGCGGGCAGCACCAAGTATACGCTCAAGAAGATGCTCCGCCTTGCGATGGACGGCATTACCGGCTTTTCGGACAAGCCGCTCACGCTCGCTGGCGGTCTGGGAATTGGCGTGTGCGCGCTTGCGGGGCTTGGACTTCTGGCGCTGATCGTATGCGCGGCTTGCGGTGTCGGCGTTGCGCCGTGGCTTTGGGCGGCGGACGGCATCGTGCTGCTGCAGGGAATAACGCTCTGCTGCATGGGCCTGCAGGGCATGTATTTTGGGCGTATGTACGATGAACTCAAGGGCCGTCCGCTGTATATCGTGTCGGAACGGATCAACATTGACTGATTTTCATCGTCGCCAAAAATTTTTCTTGTTGCGTTTTTTGCGGAAATGCGCTAATATATCACTGGTTTTTTAGAGTAAACAAATATAATGAATATAAGGAGGCATGAAAAATGTCAGTAAAAGTTGGTATCAATGGCTTTGGCCGTATCGGTCGCCTCGTCTTCCGCGCAGCGGTCAAGAACCCCAACATCGAGATCGTTGGCATCAACGATCTGATCACGCCGGATTACATGGCGTATATGCTCAAGTATGATACCGTTCACGGCCGCTTCGACGGCACGGTCGATTACACCGAGAATACCCTGATCGTCAACGGCAAGTCCATCCGCGTCACCGCCGAGAAGGATCCCGCG
>JAQXRK010000192.1 GCA_029218485.1 bacterium
TCGGGGAACGCGTCTGAATCTTTGCTGAAGCCTTGCTGCGCTTTGGCCTACGCCTTATAGGAATCGAACCCCATCTTGTGATAGACCTTGCGAATCGTCTTCGTTGCAGCCTTATGCGCCTTCTCCGCGCCGAGCGCGAGCATATCGGTCAGATACTGCCGGTCGTCCTTCAGGATGCGGTGGTACTCGTTCTGAATCGGCTCCAGCGTGGCGATGACCGCATCGGCCACGGCGGATTTGAGCGCGCCATAGCCCTGCCCGGCGAACGCCGCAACCGCCTCCTCCATCGTCTTGCCCGCGGTGGCGCAGTAGATCGAGAGCAGATTGTAGACGCCCGCGCGCTCCGGATCGGCCGTCACCTCGCCCAGGCTGTCCGTTACGGCGCGCTTGATCTTGCGCGCGATCGTGGCCGGATCGTCCATCATGGAGATGAACGCGTTCGGATTGGGGTCGGACTTGCTCATCTTGGCGGTCGGTTCCTGCAGGCTCATGATGCGCGCACCGACCTTGGGGATATACGGCTCCGGCACCACAAACGTATCGCCATAGGCCTTGTTGAACCGGATCGCAATATCGCGGGACAGCTCGAGATGCTGCTTCTGATCCGCACCGATGGGTACGAGGTCGGTCTGATAGAGCAGGATGTCCGCCGCCATCAGCACCGGATAGGTGAACAGGCCCGCGTTGATATTATCGGCGTGCTTCGCGCTCTTGTCCTTGAACTGGGTCATGCGGTTGAGCTCGCCCATATAGGTATGGCAGGAAAGAACCCATGAGAGCATCGCGTGCTCCGGCGCATGCGACTGGATGAACAGCGTTGATTTTTGCGGGTCGATGCCGCAGGCGATGAACAGCGCAGCGGTCTCGATCGAACGCCTGCGCAGTACGGACGCCTCCTGCCGCACCGTGATGGCATGCTGATCGACAACGCAGTAGAACGCATCCACATTGCCCTCATCCTGCATGGCGACAAAGTTGCGCAGCGCGCCGACATAGTTGCCGAGCGTGAGCACGCCCGACGGCTGGATGCCGGAAAACACGATTTTCTTCTTCTCTTCCATCTGGGTTCCCTCTCCTGTTTCCTGCTTTGAAATGCGCTTTGCCGGCGTGATTGCGCCGGCAAAGCAAAACAAATTGCGAGCAAGCCGTAAGCCGAGTTCTGTCTGAGGACGGCCATCTATCTCTGTCCCGCCGTCGCCGGCGGGCTCATGCGATTACCGGGAGCGTAGCGGGCCGCTATTGAATGCTCCCATTCCAATCTTGCACCGAGTGGGGTTTACAGGACGGTCAAGTCGCCAAGCCGCCGGTGAGCTCTTACCTCGCCTTTCCACCCTTACCGCACCGGAACCGATGCGGCGGTATCTCTCTGTTGCACTTTCCTTGGAGTCGCCTCCACCTGACGTTATCAGGCACCCTGCCCTGTGGTGCTCGGACTTTCCTCCCCGCCCGAACGGGAGGGGCGGCCGTCTGTCTTACTCGCAAATCCGATTCAACCGATCTCCGCGTACAGAATCCTGCCGCAGTTCTCGCACTCGATGACCGCGCCCGGCGCAGTCAGCCGCTTGAGCACGACCATCGGCAGCGACATGTTGCATCCGGAGCACTTGCCCGCCTCCACCTTCACGATGGGCACCGCATGGTGCTGCTTCGCCCGCCGGTAGCGGGACATGAGCTGCGGATCGATCGTCTTTGCGATCTCTGCGAGCTTGGCGTCGAATGCCGCGATGTCGGCCATGCTGTCGTCGCGTTCCTTCTCGCAGACCGTGCGGAGCTGATCGTACTCCTTTTTGTTCCGGTTGTATTGCTGGCCCGTTTTGCGGTATTCGTCCACAGCGGTTTCCAGCTCGGTGAGCAGCGCCTTTGCTTCGCGGCCGGCTGCCGCGATCTCCCGGTTCAGCCGCTCGATATCACCGCGCAGTTCGGTCATCTCCTCGGCGGTGCTCTCCTCATCCTGCTGCATGGTCTCCAGCTCGCCATGCTCCAGCTCCAGCTGATTCTCCAGCTGCTCTGCTTTCTCCGTCAGCCGTTTTGCCTGTGCTGCACGGGTTTCCAGTCCCTCCATCAGCTGATTGATGGTTGTCTGCTGCGTTTTGAGCGCTTTATGCAGGCGGTTCAGCTGCACACGCGACGGCGTCGAGCGGATGGCACTTTCCAACTGCTCCTTTTGCAGCTCCGTCTCCTGATACGCAAACAAGGCGTCAAGTCTTGACATATCGCCACCTCCTATAGACGTCTTTGCGGAGAGGTCTCCGCAAGCGTTACATAATATTGTACATCATTTTCAAGCTTCTGTAAACGGGAAATCAACGCAGGCAGCACGACGCTTTCCGTTTCGTAATGGCCGCAGGTCAATACGTTCAGTCCCAGCACCTGTGCCGCGAGCGCCTCATGGTGCTTGCACTCACCCGTTACAAAGACATCCGCTCCCGCCGCAGCCGCAGCCGCCACATCCGAGCCGCCGCTGCCGCCTACGAGCGCAACCGTGCTGACCCGAGCAGCCGCATCGCCGGTCGCGAGCGCCGTACAGGAGAGCGCGTGCTCGGCTTTTGCGGCAAACTCGCCGAGCGTTACCGGCTCGCGGAGCCGGCCGATCCGGCCGAGGTTCTCCGGCGGCAGCGGCCGCACATCGACCAGACCAAGCCGCTCGGCCAGCGCATCGTTCACGCCGTGCTCCGCCGCGTCCAGATTGGTGTGCGCGGCATACAGGCCGATACCATTTTGGATCAGGCGATAGACCGCTGCGGTGTCCGGATGGTCTTTGAGCATTCTCTTCACGCCGAACAGCATGACGGGGTGATGCGTCAGCACCAGATCCGCCTTGAGGCGCGCCGCCTCCTGCGCCACGGCAATGCTGCAATCCAGCGCAACCAGCACGCGCCGGATCTGATCCGTCGCGGGGCTCACCAGCAGACCCACATTGTCAAAATCCATCGCCAGCTCCGGCGGCGCAATCCGCTCCATCGCCGCGACAAAATCGCTCAGCAGCATGACCCGTCCCTCCATTGTTCCAAAATGGTCTGCATATCGGCCGCCCTTTGCGCAAGGCGCGCTTCGCCGTTCGTTCCCCTCGCCGTTTGCAGCCGAAGCAGGCATTGCTCCAGATTCCGTTTGACGAGCAGCGGCAAAAGCGCCTCCCGCCGGGCAAACGCGCGATAGCCGACCTGAAAGCAGCCGGCCGGAAAGCCAACCGGCCAGTCGTCGCGTTCCCCCGCGCACGGCGGCAGCACGGAGAACACCTGATAAAGCCGCCCCGCATCCCGCACAACCCGGTCATCCCGGATGCGGTAGCCGTGCTCGTACAGATAGCGGCGAATATCCTCCTCGGCGCGCATGGGCTGCAGCACCAGCAGCCGCGCGCCCATGAGCGGCTGCTCGCAGGCGTCCAGCAAGCGCGCCATCAGCGTGCCGCCCATGCCCAGCATGGCAACCGCATCGGCCTCGCCGCATTGCAGCACGGACAGCCCGTCGCCGCAGCGCAGATCGATCCGGTCCGCAACGCCGACAAAACCGGAGAGCCTTTTCGCCTTTTCCAGCGAAGGTGCGCTCACATCCGCGGCAATACAGCGGTCGCAGGCGCCGCGCTGCAGCAGCGCGCAGCTCAGCCGCCCGTGATCGCAGCCAATATCCGCAATGACCCGCTGTTTTCCGAGAAGCTCCGCAGCAGCAAGCAACCGCGGATGCAGCGAGATTCGGCGCATTTCTTCCAACATAACAGCATTATACCATCGACTGGCAGGCGCATACAAGGCCTTTGCGCGATGGTCAGACGGCACCGGCAGGTTCTCTCGCTGTACATCCCCGCCATGGCGGCAAGCATTGCGTCCTGCCCTTGGATCGTCCCGCACTGCGGCTGCGAACAGCCCCGAACTGCGGCCCGCACCGGGCAGCGACGGAAAAGCCTGCGCCCCTTGCTCAGTGTGTTTTTTCTGCTCGGCCGGCGCAGCGGATGTACGAGCGGCGCCGCAAAGGCGGCTTTTCCGAAGGAGGCTCGGCTGCGGGACAAGCGTGCTGCGGCACAGCGGCTTTCCCAACCCCGGTGAAATACGGGACAGGAAAACCGGCGTTTGCACCGCCGGTTTCTTCCATACTGTAACTGTTATTTGCGCAAGGCCGCACATATCCTGCGCCGTGGCTGGTTGT
>JAQXRK010000193.1 GCA_029218485.1 bacterium
CCGTCACCGACTACAACTTCACGGATAACTTTGTTTCCGATACCGCAAAGCCCGATTCCCAAAACGACTTCGGCAAAAGGCTCATCATTGAGTTCACGGTTGCCGCAAAGGAGGGCTTCCTCGGCGGCAACGGCGTGCCCACGAACGGCAGCAAGTCCGGCGTGTACGACAAGGATGGCGCGCTGGTGGAGAACTTCGTTGTACCGACCGTCGATGTACCGTTGGCCACTGTCGCGGTGACTGCGGCGGATAAAGACGTCTATCTGCTCGGCTCACTCAGCGGCGATGACTTGCGCAGCGGCGCGGCCGTGACAGCCACGAAGGACGGCAAGCCCTATGCCATCGACATGAGCAAGGCTGCCGACACGGAAAAGCCCTATGGCCTCGAGCCGTGGCAGACGGAATATGTGTCCTTCGATCTGACGGCCGACCCTGCAGCGGGCTATACCGGCTTGACCGATGATAAGACCTTCACGCTTACGGCGACGATCGAGCCTACCGTGACCGGAACGCAGTCGGCAAACAGCGCAAATGATACCGGCGACGTGTACGTCTATAAGCCGGAACTGACGGCAGCCGACAGCACGATCTATCTCGGCCAGACCGCCGACTATGCCGACAACTTCGATGAGGAGAACGGCATCGCCTGGAAGCACGGCACAACCGTTGCCGACACCACGACGATGGGTGAAGCGCCGGTATTGACCGTGAGCTATAACCCGGCGGCGGGCGCCTTCACGCAGGAAACCGATGTCGTGATGACCACGGCCATCGGCGGGAGCGATGTGACCGCACATACCACGTTCGTCAATGCGGCGGACGGCCAAGAGAACAACGGCGCGGGTGCGCACCAGTTCACCGTGTTCGTCAAAACCTGCTCGCTCACCGTGACCAAGGCGGGCAGCGGCAGCATGACGAACGGCACCGAGACGCACATCTTCACGGTTAAAGGCCCGAACGGCATCTCCCTCAAGGTCGCCGTGCAGGGCAACGGCAGCAGGACCATTACCGGCCTGCCGATCGGCACCTATACCGTGACAGAGGACACCAACTGGTCGTGGCGCTATGCGGACGGCAAGACCGGCAAGGCGACGCTCGAGGCGAGCGAGAATGGCGCGCACAAGACCGTGACGATTACGAACACCAACCCCACCACCAAGTGGCTCAGCGGCGACAGCGCGGCGATCAACAAGTTCGCCGCCCAGCCCGCCAGCAGCGCGCCCGCGCAGCAGGCGGATGCACCGGCCGCCCTGCCCGAGGGACCGGTGGAGCTGAGCATCAAAGAATAAGGGAGGGATCGCAATGGAAAACCGCAGCAATCAGCCCGCAGGGCGCAGCCGGCGCCGGCGCGTGATGAGGAACCGCGCGATCCTTGTGATCGCCGTGGCGGCGCTGGTGTGCGCGCTCGGCGCCGCAGGCGCGGTCGCGTTTCTCATCGACACAACCAATCCGGTGGAGAACACGTTTGACCCGTCCAAGGTGACGTGCGAGGTCAAGGAACCCGGCTGGACGGACGGCGCCTCCGTAAAGGAGAATGTCTCTGTCACCAACACGAGCAACATCCCGGCCTATATCCGCGTAGCGCTCGTGGCCAATTATGCCGATGCGGACGGCAACCTCTCGCCCGTCAACCCGGCGTACACGCTCCGTTGGAACGAAACCGACTGGTATCGGGCCGCTGACGGCTACTACTACTGCAAGGCGGCGGTTGCGCCCGGCGCGGATACGCCCGTGCTCATCCATTCCTGCTCTGCGGAAGGCGTGCCGGCGGGGTACCACTTTGAGCTGCAGGTGATCGCCTCCGCGATCCAGAGCGCCCCGTTTGATGCGGTCAGCGAGGCATGGGGCGCGGCCAATGTGAGCGGCCTTGTGAAGTAAGGGAGGACGAAGATGAAGAGAATGCAAAAGCTCCTTTCGCTCCTGTTTGCGGCCATGCTTGTGCTGGCGCTGCCGGCGGCGGCGCTGGCGGCGGAGAACCCGACGGTGGATTACACCGGGCAGGAGAATCAGTTTGTGTTCAGCAACACGGGGACCGGCTCGTCCACCGATCTGTTCGTGGATTTCAAGGGCGTCATGCCGGGCGACACGCTGTCGCAGGAGATCAACATCAAGAACTCCAGCGCGGGCAAGGTGCGCATCTATCTCCGGATGGAGCCGGTCAAGCCGGAGCACAAGGACTTTCTCGACCAGCTGCAGCTCAATGTGACGAGCTCCTTTGGCGGCACCAAGCTGTATGAGGCGCCGCCGAGCGAGCAGGACGGTCTGGCTGAGAACGTGCTGCTGGGTCTGTTCTACCCCGGCGCGTCCATCACGCTGACGGCGAACCTGACCGTGCCGCTCACGCTCGACAATGCGTATGCGGAGCAGACCGGCGATGTGGTCTGGGTATTCACGGTGGAAGAGGTGCCCGATCCCACGCCAGTACCCACGCCGAAGCCCTCCGACAAGACCGGAGACGAAACGAACCTGACGCCTTGGTTCCTGCTCGGCGCAGCCATGCTGCTGGTCATCGCCGTGCTGATCGTGCTGAAGAAGCGCGCAGCCGATAACGAATAAGCGCCCGGACATGAACGGAACCGGACGCGGCAACGGGGAGACCGATGCAAAGGAAAAAAACAAGGATCTATAATATCCTGATCGTCATCTGCGCGCTGGTGCTTTTGCTCTGCGCGCTGATGATCTTTTGGAAAACCCGCGATTACCGCGCGGGCGACAGCGCGTACAGCGACACGGCCATGCTCGCCGTCCGGCCGCGCGCGACCGGCGCGGCAGCGACCGTTCCACCCGCTACGCCGGATGCGGACGGCGTGATCACGCTCACCGGGCAGGACACGCCGGCGGCCGAATACGCGCCCATCGAGGTCGATTTTTCCAAGCTGGAGGCGGTGCGCGGCACGGTCGCCGGATGGCTGTACTGCGAGGGCACGGTGCTCAACTACCCGGTCGCGGGCGGGAAGACGAACGAGTATTACCTCAGCCATCTGCTCGACGGCACGCGCAACAGCATGGGCACGCTGTACATCGACGATGACAACGCGGCCGATTTTTCCGACCGGAACACGATCATCCACGGCCATCACATGAAGAACGGGTCGATGTTCGGCTGGCTGGAATCGTACCGCGATCAGGCGTTCTATGAGGCGCACCCGGCGATGTACCTGCTCACGCCGGACGGGGATTACCGGCTGGAACTGCTGGCGGGCTACACCAGCGAAGCGGCGGGCAGCGCCTACCGGCAGTGGTTTGAGGATGACGCGGCGTTCCTGGCGTTCATGGAGGCGGCCATGGAGCGGTCGGATTTTCAGACGCACGCCGTGGTCGAGCCGACGGATCGGATCGTCACGCTGTCCACCTGCGCCTATGTGTTTGAGAACGCGCGCTATGTGGTGCATGCGCGGCTGGTGCCGCTCGGGTAGCGGGGAACAATCATATTCTTGGGGGATTGCATGCAGGAGGGTTTGGATTGCGCAGCGCAAGGCGCTTGCTGCGAGGGGAACGCGGTCAATCTGCGCGCTGCGGGCTATATGGCCGTCTATTTTGAGAACAACCGGGAGGTGCCGCGGCGCGGCCACCTCTACAACGCGTTTGTGAAGGGCGAGGTGCCCTTTTTGGGGCTGGACGATCTGCTGCTCAAGCTCCAGTCGATCGGCAATGCGCTGCCGCTGCCGGAGAACATGGTGGACCGCCGGTTCCTGACGCCGCAGGCGCAGGGCAAGGATTACGGCTACCGCCACGCGCACCGGGGCATGGTGCCCGTGCAGCAGCACGCGCTCGAAGACGTGCTGGCCTTCCGGCCGGGCACGCGGCCGCTGGTCATTGAGCTGAAGTTTTTGCAGGGCGGCGATATGCAGGGCATTCTGCACTGCGCACAGGCGGGCGCGCAGCCGGTCGCCTTCCGAAACGGGATGGAGCTGCTCGGGCTGCTTGCTGCCGCGGAGGAGCTGGCGGCGGAGCAGGAGATCCGCTCCCGCATCTGCGTTGCAGCGGAGTGATGCACCGGGTCGGTAGAAACGCAGAGTCGGCAGAAATGCCGCATGGTGATCCGTGTCCGCATCTGTTTTGCAGCGGAGTGATGCACCGTGTCGGCCGGGATGCCGCATGGTGATCCAATGCCGTGCCCGGCTTTGAGGGCGAGGGTGCTGCGATCCCGCGCCCGTTTCACGGCCGCTTGCGGCTGCGGGCGGCCGGCTGGGAACGGGCGGCAGCGCTCGCCCGTGCGGCGCACAATGCAGGATTGTGGGTGGATTGGCTTAGATGGGATGACACAGCGCTTCTTTCGGCGTGCGCGAAGCGAACGGTATCCAAAATACAGCTTTTTATGAGGAAGGGCCGGCAGCCATGGAGACTGACGGCCCTTTTGCGGCGCGAAGTGTGCCGTTCCAAACTCGTTTTCAGCAAAGCCGCTGCGACCCGCGCATCTCAGCCCTGTTCGCGCAGCAGCGCATCGAGCAGCGCTTCGCAGCCCTCCCGGATGTCCCGGTAAGTCGC
>JAQXRK010000194.1 GCA_029218485.1 bacterium
CTGCGGGTTTGCGGCGGTCGATATCGCCGCCGTGCTTTGGCTTTCGCCCAAGCGCGTTTCAGCCCATCACCGGCCGCGCAGGAATCAGCCCGTCACGAAACCCCGTGCAGCATCAGGATGGCTGCCGGCGGCGGCTTTCCATCCGGCAAACCCGCAGGCCGAAGCCAGCGCGAAGTTTTTGGTGCCTTTTTCTAAAAAAGGCACGTCTTTTCGTGACGGAAACGCTCGTCCACGCACCCCGCGCTATCCAGCGCCCGCCACGGCTCACGCCTTTCTTTGCCCCGCGCCATACAGCGCCCGCTGCGTCCTGCGCCCTTCTGTCTACGCGCTCCGCGCTATGGGACGGTCGCTGTGGCTCCCGCCTCGTTCAGCAACTGGTTTGAAAATCGCCCCGGTTATACAGCGTCCGCTGCGGCTTCCGCCTCCGCGCACCCCGCGCCATCCATCACCCGCCCCGGCACACGCCGTACTCCCCCGCAACAGAATGCGGAAGCGCTTTGAAACGGCACTTTGAAACGGCAGCATGAAAGAACGGCAAACAAACAGCGCCGCTTTTCCCAAGCGGCGCTATGTGAACAGAAAGGTCTGACGCGGGTGTTTGCCGAACGATCAACGCGATATGGCGCGAACCCTATTATTTATATAGAAAGGAAGCCCGGCGCTATCCGAACACGCCCCCAACCCCCGCGCTCACTGCCTTGTCGTGACGGGCTGGATCCACTTCATCGACAGGAAGCGCGGCAAATAGACGGCGAGCTTGCCAGCATCGTCCACGATGAGCGAGATGACGAACGTCCAGAAGAACGGCAGCTTCAGCACCAGTCCGCAGAGGATGACCGTCGGCAGAACGAGAAAATACTGCACCGAGACGTCGCCGATCAGGCCGGTGCGCGTATCGCCGCCCGCGCGGAAGATGCCGACCACGCACAGATACGGGATGTTGCGGATGGACACATCCACGGCATAGACGATCAGCATCGCGCTGGCCATGCTGCGCGCCGCTTCCGAGATATCGAACAGGCTGAGCACCGGCGTGCGCAGCAGCACCACCAGCGTGCCGAGCACCACGCCGAACACCGGCACCAGACACAAAAACCGCTTTGCATACCGCTTGCCCAGCTCGATTTCGCCCGCGCCGATGTGCTTGCCGACGAGGATGTTGCAGGCGTTGCAGATGCCCACGAAGAACACGAACACGATGTTCTCAATCGTGCGCATGACCGTGAGCGCGGCATAATTCTCCGTGCCCATGCGGCCGAACACCATGTTCAGCCCCACGATCGACAGCGACCAGAGCAGCTCGTTGATCAGCACGGGCAGCACGCGCTTCCAGTAGGTCAGGAAAAAGCCGCGCAGCGCGAGCAGCTTTTTGAGCGGCGCGATCAGGATGTTCTTCTGCACGAACGACACGGCAAGGATGATCGCCGGGTTCAGGATCGAGGTGATGGCCGTGGCGAGACCTGCGCCGGCCACGCCCATGGGCGCGATGCCGAGGCCGCCGAAGATGAACAGATAGTTGAGCGCCGCATTCGCCGCGGCGCAGATGCTGCTCGAGATCAGCGGCAGGCGCACCTGCTCGGTGCTGCGCAGCGTGGTGCACAGGGACTGGTAGACCGTGAGCGCCGCATAGGAGAAGCAGGCGTACCGCAGATACCGCGCGCCTTCCTCGATGAGCGGCTGCTCGTTCGTGAGCAGCCCCATGATCTCCTCCGGAAACAGCAGCGCCGCGACGGTGGCGAGAGCCCTACGGGCAGGCCAAAGAGGATCGTCGCGCCGAAGGTGCGGCGGATGCCGTCGAGGTTGCCCGCGCCGTGATACTGCGCGATGAACACCGCGCTGCCGGAGGAGAGGCCGAAACCGATCAGCTCCACGAGAAACGACACCTGCCCCGCGAGGCCGACCGCCGCGATCGACACATCGCCGAGGCGGCCGATCATCAGCGTGTCCACGAGGCGGAACGAGGTCATGAGCAGGTTCTGCAGCGCAATGGGCAGCGCCAGCGGCAGCAGCGCGCGCCAGAACGATTTTTCAAACAAACCGAGATTTTTCATAGACTCCTCTGCCGGGGCAATGCCGGCGCGGGCGCGCTCCGGCTGCCGTCCGGCGGCAATACCATTCT
>JAQXRK010000195.1 GCA_029218485.1 bacterium
ATCCTCCTTCTGGTACGAGCCATGGCCCTGATAGACGACCGACGCGCCCCACCCGGCCATGCGCGATACGAGCGAAACGCCCGCCGTCACCACGCCGCAGCGCGTGTACAGCCCGGCAGCGGCCACATCCCGGCTGATGGCGGCGTTGATCGCATCCACCGAGCTGCCGTTCGCCTCGAGAAAACCGGCCATCGGCTCCTGCAGCGCTTTTAGCCCCTCTGCCCGGATGACATAGCGAAAGCCGGAGTCCACCGTGACCGGCTGGGGCGTAAGCACCGTGCCCGCCGCGTCCCGCACCCAGAGCACATACGCGCCATCGGACTTAAAAATGGAAAACACGTCCTGATTGACGGCCATCCAGTCGGGCGACTCGGCCTCGGGCTGGCGGTCGATCGCCGTGAAGCAGCAGTCCGCCGCAATCACGCCGTTGTGCATCTCGACAGTCACGACAGCCCCGCGCACGCGCACGGAAAAATCCGCGTTTTCGGCACAGAAGCTCGTCCGCACGATGGTGCCGGCTTCCTCCGTGCCGCTCCCCTGCGCGCCGCCGTCCGCGCGGGACAGCGCGAGCGTGCCGTCCAGCAGCAGTGTATCGTCCTGAAGGGAGAGCGGCAGATCGACCGGGCTGCCCCCGGAGGGGGTGAGCGTCAGCCGGTCGTCCGCCCGGGTATAGGCGCCACCGGCGGTTTTGCCGCCATACGCCGCCTCAAACGATCCGCCTTCCGTAAATGTGATGGACAATCCGCATGCCCCGTTCGCCCAGGCGCCCAAGAGCGGATCGGGTACGGGCGTTGCGGTTGGCTCCGGTGTGGACGCGCTTGTGACCAGTTCGATGGTCCCCGTCTCCGGTGCCGGGCCGGATGGCTGCGGCGTTACCCCCGCGTCCGGCGCGGGCGCGCACCCGGCCGCCGTCAGCGCCAGCAGCAGGGACAATACGGCACAAAGCACTCTCTTTCGTTGTTGTTGCATCATCATTCTCCTTGTTTCGCTATCAGTTTACCACGGTTCCCTTGGTTCGTCCAGCGCCGCAAGCGCGGGAATGCAAGCGCACAAAAAAGGGAGCCGAAGGCTCCCTTCGCCGCGTCCCGTTTGCCGGGATTGCCGCGGGATTTGATATACCAGCGCTCTTGAGGATTCTGTCGCCGCAAACCGCAGCGCGGGGCTTCCGTCTCCGACTGCGCCGCTGGCATATGCCAAGGGCGCAGTCGGCGGCACATGCCGCTGGCATATGCCGGCGGCGGTTCCGCCCGCCGCTGATACGCATGGGTCTCATTACGCTATGAACCGTGAGAGGAACTCCGAACCGTCCTCGCTGCCTGTGCGGATACCCGGGGCTCAGCGCTCCATGAACCGCGAGAGGAACTCCCGCGTGCGCGGGTTCTCCGGGGTCTCAAAGATCTGCTCGGGCGTCCCCTCCTCCGCGATGACGCCGCCGTCCATGAATACCACGTGCGAGCTGACGTCGCGGGCAAAGGCCATCTCATGCGTGACGACGAGCATGGTCAGCCCCTCCGTGGCCAGCGTGCGCATGACCGAGAGCACCTCGCCGACCATCTGCGGGTCGAGCGCGCTCGTCGGCTCATCGAACAGCAGCACCTCCGGCTCCATGGCCAGCGCCCGCGCAATCGCGACGCGCTGCTTCTGCCCGCCGGAAATCTGCCGGGGCCGCGCATGGATATACGGCGCCATGCCGACCTTCTCCAGATACCGCATGGCCCGCTCCTCTGCCTCGGCCTTCGGCCGCTTCTGCACCTTCAGCATGCCGATCATGCAGTTTTCCAGCACGTTCATGTTGTTGAACAGATTGAAGTTCTGGAACACCATGCCGACGCGCGCGCGATAGGCCGCCGCATTGACGCCCTGGCGCAGGATATCCTCGCCGTGATAGAGGATGCGGCCCTCGCTCGGCCGCTCCAGGAGGTTGATGCACCGGAGCAGCGTGCTCTTGCCCGAGCCGGACGCGCCGATGATGCACGTCACATCCCCGCGCGACACGGAGAAGTCGATATCGCGCAGCACGCGGTTCTTGCCGAAGCTCTTGCCCAGATGCTCGATCTGTAAAATCCGTTCCCGTTCCTCCATGGTCAGCGTCCTCCTTCCCGAATGTCCGCGTTCGGATCGAGCCTGCTGCGGTGACGCTTTTCGTCAAAGCTGTACATGCCGCTGGTGTGCGCCAGCGTATCGGTCGTGGCAAGGTCGTAGCTGTCGCTGCCATCCATGCGGTTTTCGAGCAGCCGGAGGATGCGCGAGCAAACGAACGTGAGCACGAAATAGATCGCCATCGTGATCGTAAACGCCTGGAAGTAGGCGTACTCCGCGCCGGCCACGCCCTTGGCCGTGTAGAACAGCTCGACCGTGCCGATCACGGAGAGCACGCAGGTATCCTTGATGTTGATGATCAGGTTGTTGCCGATCTGCGGCATGATGTTGCGCAGCGCCTGCGGCAGAATCACATACAGCATCGTCTGCACATGCGTCATGCCGATGGCCTTTGCGCCCTCGGTCTGGCCGCAGTCGATCGATAGGATGCCGCCGCGCACGGTCTCGGCCATGTACGCGCCCGTATTGATGGAAACGATCAGCAGCGCTGCCGGGAGCATGGCCAAATGGATGTTCCACAGCATCGCCATGCCGTAGAAGATGAACATGGCCTGCACCATCATCGGTGTGCCGCGGAAGATCTCCACATACGCACCGAGCACAAACCGCACCACGCGCATGATCCACCAGCGCACCGGCTGCTCCCTGCGGTCCGCGGGAATCGTCTGCACGATGCCGACGCCGAAGCCGATCAGGCAGCCGATCGCCGTTGAGATCACGGCGATCAGCATCGTCATGCCCGCTCCGCGCAGGAAGGACGGCCCGTACTCCGCCCAGATGTTCGCGATGCTCATCCAAAAATTTGTCTTCATGCTTCTCCTTCCGTCGTTCCCGGTTGTGCATGCCGCCGGGCGCCCCCGCATCCGTCTGCGGCCGGGGCGTCCGGCGGTGTTTGGTCTTTTTCATTTCGGCAATGGGCTCTGCCGGCCCATGCGCTTCTTCCCCGCCGGCCGCGCCCGCTCCCGGTTGGAGCTGCGCCTCCCGGCAAGCGCCGCTTCGCCCGGTCGGCGCTGCGGCTTATCCGCCGTTAGTCGCTCAGCGGCTGGACGGAGATCGCCTCATCCATCATGCGCGTGAAATCGTCAACCGTCAGGCCGGCGAGCGCTTCGTTGAGCTTTGCAAGCAGGTCCGCGTTGCCCTTCTGCAGCGAGATGCCGATGTTGATCTCCTCCTCGGAGACGGCAAAGTTGTCCGCGCTGTCGGTGAAATCGAGCAGCTTCAGATCCGGGTAGGCGACGCAGGCCGCCATCGCCGTGGGCATATCGGTCACAACGAGGTCGCAGCGGCCGGATTCCAGCGCCACCAGCATGGCCGGAGCGGACTCCATGGCCGGCAGGATGTTGGCGTCCGCAATCTGCGGCAGGCAGACATCATACCATACGGTCGCCTGCTGCGAGGTGCAGGTCGCGCCCGAAAGATCGGCAACGCCCGCCGCATTGGCATAGGCGCCGTCCGCCTTGACGAGGCCGACGATGGAAGCGTAGTAGTACGGCGTTGTGAAATCCACCTGCTCCAAACGCTTGGCGGTGATGGACTGGCCCGCGATCACGCAGTCCACCGTACCGGACTGTACGGCCGGCACGAGCGAATCCCAATCCAGCTTGACGATCTCCAGCTCCATGCCGAGCTTGTCCGCCAGATACTTGGCCATCATCACGTCATAGCCGTAGGCATAGTCCGGGCTGTCCTTGATCGGTACCGCGCCGTTGGCGTCGTCCGGCTGCGTCCAGTTATACGGCGCGTAGCTGCACTCCATCGCGACCGTCAGCGTGTTGTCGGCCTTGTCCGCGTTGCCGCCCGAGCAACCGGCCGTCATCGCGCACAGCAGCAGCGCTGCCATCATCAAACCCAATACTCTCTTCATGTTTTCGTCCTCCCTTTCCGACACAAAAAATTCCGCAGCGTCAGAAAGCGGCGCTGCGGAATAAACTCCCGTACCGGCGGCAACAGGGCATGCACCTGCGACCGGCCGTTCATGATAGCGCTCCACTTTCGTGACAGTGCGCCGCATGTTCTGCGGCACCCCAGCGCACCCGCCGTGGCAACGGCCGGACTGCACTTCGGCGGCGACCCCTTTCGCGTGCGGCGGCTTGCCAGCCGGTGGGCTTTTCGTCCCGTGCCGCACGGTACTCTTGGTAACCGCGCCTCTACCACTGCTGTTCCT
>JAQXRK010000196.1 GCA_029218485.1 bacterium
GTCCTTCGCGGCAAGGGGCGCATCATCACCTCCCAGTCGGAGCACCCATCCGTGTACGAGGCCTGCCGCCTGCTCGAGCAGCAGTACGGCTACGAGGTGATCTATCTCGGCTCCGACCGCGAGGGGCGCATCTCCATGCAGGCGCTCGCCGAAAGCCTCACGCCGGACACCGCGCTCGTTTCGCTCATGCATGTCAACAATGAGACCGGCGCCGTCACCGATATTGCTGCGGCGCACTCGCTCATTCAGAAGCACGCGCCGCAGGCCGTGTTCCATGTGGATGGCGTGCAGGCTTACGGAAAGCTGCCGTTTTCGCGCGTCCCCTGCGACCTGTACTCCATCAGCGGGCACAAGATCCACGCGCCCAAGGGCGTCGGCGCGCTGTATGTGCGCAATGGCCTGCGCTTTGCCGGCGGCCTGATCGGCGGCGGGCAGGAGCTGGGCCGCCGCTCCGGCACGACGAACACCCCCGGCATTCTCGGCATGGATGCGGCGGTGACCGCCTATCGCGCGCATCAGGCAGAGTGGATCGCCGCAATGCGGGCGTGCAAGCTGCGCCTTGCGGAAAATCTGACCGCCCTGTCCGACACCTTCATCAACGGTCCGGACCCGGCGGACGGCGCGCCGCACATTCTGAACGTATCGTTCCTCGGCGTACGCGGCGAGGTGTTGCTGCACGCGCTTGAACAGCGCGGCATCTATGTGTCCACCGGCTCGGCCTGCTCGACGCACAAGAAGGGCAAAAACCGCGTGCTCTCCGCCATCGGCGTGGTCGGCGCGCGGCAGGAGGGCGCGCTGCGCTTCTCGCTCTGCCCGTTCAACACGCTCGATGAGATGGACGAGGCGGCGGCCGAAATTGAAAAACAGGTCGCATTTTTGCGGCGATATCAGAGAAGATAACGACACGGACACGGGAGGTCATTTACAAATGGAAACGGTATTGCTGGTTCGATACGCGGAGATTCACCTCAAGGGACTCAACCGGCCATATTTTGAACGGAGCCTGATGGGCGCGATTTCCCGCGCCCTCTCGCCCATGCCGGCGCGCGTTGTGCGCGAGCAGGGGCGCATCTTTGTGTTCGACGTGCCCGCCGAACAGGCGGAAGCGGCGGCGGACAAGCTCTCGCGCGTCTTCGGCGTGCACTCGATCAGCATCGCGCTCGCGGTCGAAAAGGATTTTGACGCGATCGCCGAAGCGGCTGCAGCGCTCATGGCGGCGGCCGCCGGGGAACGGGCGTGCACCTTCAAGGTGTTCGCGCGCCGGGCGGACAAGCGCTTCCCCATGCGCTCGCAGGAGATCTGCGTCGAGCTCGGCGGCCGGCTGCTCGACCGGTTCCCGGCGCTCTCGGTCGATGTGCGCAATCCCGAGCTGCATGTCGGCGTGGAGGTGCGGCAGGAGCGCGCCTTCGTCTACGTCGGCGAAATCATGGGTCCGGGCGGCATGCCGGTCGGCTGCAACGGCAAGGCCATGCTGCTCATCTCCGGCGGCATCGACAGCCCGGTTGCCGGGCACATGATCGCCAAGCGCGGCGTGGCGATCGATGCGATCCATTTCTACAGCTACCCCTACACAAGCGAGCGCGCGCGCGACAAGGTCGTCGATCTGGCCCGCATCGTCTCGCGCTACGCGGGGCCGATCACGCTGTATCTGATCCCGTTCACCGAGATCCAGCTCACGATCTATGAGAAATGCCCGTCCACGGAGACGACCGTGCTCATGCGGCGGCTGATGATGAAAATCGCGGAGCGCGTGGCCAACAGCTGCGGCGCGCAGGCGCTCATCACCGGCGAGGCCATCGGGCAGGTGGCCAGCCAGACCATCGAGAGCCTGACCGTCACGAACGATGCGGTGACCATGCCGGTGTTCCGCCCGCTGATCGGGTTCGATAAGGAGGAGATCGTCGAGCGCGCCAAGGCCATCGGCACGTTCGACACCTCGATCCTGCCGTACGAGGATTGCTGCACGGTGTTTGTGCCGCAGCACCCGGTCACCAAGCCGAAGGTCGAAAAGCTGCGCGCGAGCGAGGCGCTCGTCGATTTCACGGAGATGATCGAAACGGCAATCAAAAACGCGGAGATTGTAAAAATTCATCCGCACGAAAACTGATCCCTGCATTTTACAGTCTGTTTACAGCATACACTATGCTGGTCGTGATAAAATGGGATCGGAAAGGAATGTCAACTTATGCTCAAACCCATTTTTCAGCTCATCGGCTTTCTGGTCGTCATCCTGATCCTGCTGCTCGCGGTGCTGTTCTACCTCGACGGGAAGGATCTGCTCAGCGGCGAGCTTGCCGATTTCATCGGTTCGCTGCGCGCACTGTTCGATCAGATCAAGGCGGTCGTCACCTCGTTCGTCAACGAATCCGGCATCGCGAACGATGCCGCCGATCTGCTCGACGAGGGAGCGGACAAGCTCCGGGGCGCCACGCCCACGCCGGATGCAGCCGCCACGCCCGCGGCGGACGGGCAGCCGCTGGAGATCGTCGTCGCCACGCCTGC
>JAQXRK010000197.1 GCA_029218485.1 bacterium
ACGGCGGCGTTTTCCCGACGGTCACCGCGACAGAAACCGCCATGAGGTCTCGTTGTGCCGGTGGGGGCGGCATGCTATAATGCGGCCATGGAGATACGGAAACAACCGATGTTAACCTCTAAAACAAGCGCAAGCCCCGCCGCCGAAGGGCGGCCGGCCATCCGCACCCGTGGTACCATGGCGCGCGGGCTTTCGCTCCTTGCGCTCGCCCTGCTGCTCACCGGCCTCGCGCTGCTGGCCGTGCATCTGCTGCGGCCGGCGCCGCTCCCCTACGAGTCGGTGGACCCCGCGGTGCTGCAGGCGGCGCTGGAGGCGGGCGGGACGCTGAGCGCCGAGCGCCGGACGGTCGTGGACGCGGCGCTCTCGCTCGTCGGGCAGGTGCATTACTTTTGGGGCGGCAAGAGCGGAACGATCGGATTCGACCCCGGATGGGGCGAGATGGCCGTGGTGGAAGCCGCCGGCAGCGAGACGACCGGAACGCTGCGCCCGCGCGGGCTGGATTGCTCCGGCTACACCTCGTGGTGCTTCATCCAGACCGGCATGACGTTTGCCGAGATGGAAGCATGTTTCGGCAATGGAACCCACTGGCAGTGGCAGAAATCCGATCCGGTGGGCTGGAACGAATTGCAGCCGGGCGACCTGCTGTTTCAGCATGAACCGGGCGCGGGCAAAGGCAACCATGTCGGCATCGTGGTGGGCTTTACGGAGGCGGGCGAACCGCTCGTGGCGCACTGCGCGGCCGGATTTGACGGCGTGGTGGTGACGGGGCGGGGCGACATTTTCCGCTATCCGCGCCGCCCGCGGTGCTACGGGGCATAGCACCCATCCCGGTCGTTCCAAATTTTTTTATTTCCACCGCTCACACTGTCCCGTTCCCGTTCGTTATCCCTATGAAAACCGGCAGAGAGGAGGCACAGGGCATGGTCGCACAGCTCTACCCGCTGTACTTTGAAGAGCTTACACGGTTTCTGACCGGACTGCTCAAAAGCCGCGCCGCTGCCGAGGATGTGGCGCAGGAGACGTTCCTGCGCGCGCTCGAACACGCGGATCAGCTCGAGACGTACGACCGGGCGGCGTGCCGTGCGTGGCTGTACCGAACGGCCAAGCGCATCTGCATCGACCGGTTCCGGCGCCAGTCCCGCGCGCCGCTGCCGGAGGGCGGGACGTTCCGGGAGGACGACCACACCGGGCCGGAGGTTATGGAGCTCATCGCGAGGCTGCCCGTGCATGAGCGCGCGCTGTTCGTGCTGCATGCGTTTGAGGGATACTCGGCGAAGGAGCTGGCCGAGCAGTTCGATCTGAAACCGGCCACGGTGCGCCAGCGGCTCTGCTCGGCGCGCGCACGGCTGAGACAATGGTACGGAGGTACGGAAATATGATGCGGTATCAACGGCCCGACAGGGCGCGGGGGAACGAAACGGAACGCGTGTTCCCGAACGAACTGGAGTGGGCGCGCCTGTTCATTGAGCAGCGCGCAAGGCAGAAATTTTAATGTTGCAGCAGGGAGGAACAGACGATGGAAAAGAAAAATCTCGTGATCAACGCGGCCGTGTGCGACATGCGCGGAGCGACAGCGGAGAAGCTGGACCCATACGAGGCGGTAACGGTCAACGCCGCAACGATCGTGACCTCGCCCGCATCGCAGGCGCTGCTCTCCGGCCACCATGTGCAGCTCAATGCGGCTGATATTGTGGAACTCCCGGACGGCGAAGATGTGCGGATCTCCGAGCAGAACGGCAGCTTTACCATCGGCGCGTCAAGCGCGGCGCCAAAGGAGAAGGTGCTGCTGAACGTGAACGGCACGCTGACCATTGAGCCGGGCGCGGAGCAGGCGCTCACGGGCTATCTCAGCATCATGGTCAACGGCACGGTATGCTGCCCGGAGAGCCTCGCCGCCGCGCTGTCCGGCATCCTGTCGGTCAATGGCAGCATGACGGTCTATCCCGACGGCGCGGTGCTGCTCAAGCGCACGTTCGTGATGGACGATACGTTTCCGCTGCGCGCAAAGAACGCGCTGTACTTTGCCGAGCGGCGCGTGGTCATGCTCGACCCGGCGATCGACCCCAAGGCGCTGCTCGACAGGGGCGTGCGCTTCAAGACCAAAGAGGCTTTGATCGCCAAGGGACTGGCCGCGGC
>JAQXRK010000198.1 GCA_029218485.1 bacterium
GATGCAAAAGTATAAAAGTATCCGCGCATACAAAAGCATCCGCATGGTCAAAACCATACGGATGCCAAACCGTTTCGCGCGCATCGCCCGGTTTGCCGCCGCGCGCTGCCGATCCGTTTCTCTGCCGTCCCGTGTCAGAACAGCTTCTTGAGCTTGTCCGCAACGCCGCTGAGGCTGTCGAGCTTCAGCCCGGCCTTCACGCCCGCAACCGCCTTTTCGGCCAGCTCGTCCGGCAGGTCCAGTCCGGTCGCCTTCTCAATCGCCTTCACCGGCTCCTTCTGGAACATCTGGAGCAGATCGCCGTTTTCGGAGATCAGGCGCACCGCCTTCTCGATGATTTGCTTTACGTCGATTGCCATACGGTTACTCCTCCACGGTCTTCGCTTCCGGAGCGTTCTTCCGGATCGACTCAATCGCGTTCATCACGCCGGCCTTGGCCTTGTAGCTCTCGCCGGTGGCGATGATCTGCCCGTTCGTGGCCTTGAGACGGAAGCGGTATTCGCCCGCCTTGTCCACATACACCTCGAATTTCGGGTGCTTCTGCTTCGCGTACTCCGCAACGGTCTGATCCTCAACGGCCGCGGCGGGCGCGTTCTTCTGCACGCTGGCAATCCCGTTCTTGCATGCCGCTGCGCTCGCATACGTTTCCGAAACCGCGATGGTCTCCCCGTTGCCGGCCTTCAGGTTAAACCGGAACCCACTGTTTGTTTTTTTCATGACAAACTTGCCCATGATGTGCCTCCCGTTCAGAATGGTTTTGCAGCGGTATGCCGCTGCAAAAATCATACCACCGCATGCATCGCGATACAACCGTTTTTTCCGCATATTGCGCAATATTTCGGCCTGTTTTTGCGCCGCGCAAACGGTACGCCGCAGCCGGGCGCCCCGTTCGCCGTCCGCAGCGCGCGCTGCCCGCCGGGCATCTTCCCCTCAGGCTCAGCGCTCCCGCGCCGGGCAGGCGTCCCCCTGCCAGCGCAGACGGTACGCCGTCGACCGCGGCAATCCGCATCGCTCGTCCTGCGCGCGCACGGCAGAACCGCTACCATTCTCCAAAGCACCAGTCGTTTTGCAGTTTGAATTCATGCAGCGCCTCCTGATACTCCCAGTTCTCGATCCGCATGACACTCTTTTCAACGTCAAACCGGTATTCGTTTTCCCAAATCACAAAAAATCTTGCACTGCTAATGCTGTCTTTCTGATCGTATACATAATAATACAACTGTTTCCCTTCTCGATCCTCGTCGATTAGGAGACAATTCTCCAGATCTTCCCTCGGCAACATATGGTCCATTGCATCAGCAATTTCAACATGTGCACGCTTACCGGAATGCCACCCACGATAACGTACGGACATCTCTTCTTTCTGCAATGGATGCCCCCAGTCATTCTGTTCCTTTAAGCGTTCCACTTCTTCCTCATTGGGCGGATCGAAATAGCCGATCAGGAAGCACCAGTCCTCATAAAACCATACCGTCTCCGCATTCTCGGTATCATCATGTGCCTGATAGATGATATAGCAGTCGGAAAAGCACCAGAGCTCTCTCCCGTAGGAATCGGTCTCTATCAGCTTCGGCGGTTGATCGCCCGATGTAAGACCCGGCATTTGGCGATGCATGATGTTCGTAACATACCAATATCCTTGCTCTCCCGGACGATACCCATACTTCGGTGGCTCGCAACCCAAGAGAAGCAGACAGCACATGCACGCCCACAAAACCATCGCCCGGCTGCGCTTTCGTTCGCTATTCTTCCCCATGCTTTTCTTCCCCTTTTGCCTCATCGGATCCGTTCGCACACCCGCTCCGGATGCAGAATCCCCCGTTGTTCTGCGCCGATCCATCACAGCGATCTTCCTATATTTGTTATTTGTCCTGTCTTCACAATCGTCAGAAGCTCTGATTTGCCCGGGAGATATGCCGCCTTGCCCGCAACGACTTTTGATACATAGAGCGCCATTTCCTGCGCTCAGCGCTGCCCGCCGGGCATCTTCCCCTCACGCTCAGCGCTCCCGCGCCGGGCAGGCATCCCCCTGCCAGCGCATCTCGGCCTCCGATACGCCGGTTGCCGGATAGTCCGTCCGTTTGCCGGTAAACGCGAAGCCGTTCTTCTCATACATGCGGATCGCGCGCGCATTGTTCGTCAGCACCGTGAGCTCCGGCGTGCCGCTGCACGCGTCCATGGCAAAATGCAGCAGCCGCGTCCCGTAGCCGCGCCCCTGCAGACCGGGCGCGACATAGAGGTTCTCGATCCGGTTCTCGTGCACCGTTACGACCCCGGCCGGCACGCCGTCGTCCGTGAGCAGGTACACCGCCTTTCCCGCGGCCTCCTCGGCGCGAAAAAAGCGCTCCTGCCGCTCGGCGGTATGGGCAGCCACAAACGCCGGCGAGCAAAACGGCTTGTGCGACGCGCGCCACGACTCCGCATGCACGCGCGCAATGTCCGGGAGCGTCCGCTCGGTCGCCCGCGAAATCTCAATCCGCCCCATTCGTCGCCCCTTCCAGCAGCGGCAGTACCTCGGTCAGCGATTCGATCAGCGGCACACCGCACGCCGCGAGCGTATCGCGCGTCTGGTGTCCCCGCGTGAGCAGTGCACACCGGCAGCCGATATCCGCCGCAATCCCGGCGTCATGGTTGGTGTCGCCGACAAACAGCACCGCGCCGCTCTCCAGACCGCTCTCCGCGATCACCCGCCGGGCCATGTCCGCCTTGCCGTAGGCGAGGTCGTCCTTCTGCCCGAGGATCCTTGTAAAATAGCCGGTCACGCCCGCCAGACCGGCCTGCCAGCACAGGCGGCTCTGCTCCGTGACCGAGAGCAGCAGCTGCGGCACGCCCATCGCCTGCACGGCGGCCAGCGTCTCCTTCGCCTCCGGATAGAGCGGGCAGTGCGGCACAAGCTCCATGTAGCGCCGGTGGAACTCGACGGAGATATCGTCGTAGCTCTCGGTCTCAAACGTATAGCCCATGGCGCGGTAATACTCGATGATCGGGAAGCGGAACAGCCTCCGGTATTCGTCCACGCCGTCGAGCGGCGGCATGCCCCGCTCCTCCCGCATGGCGTTGGCAATGGAGTAGCAGAGCGCCGCATCGTCGAGCAACGTGCCGTTCCAGTCCCAGATGACCAGTTGTACGCCCGCTCGTCTCACCATTTGTTGTATACCTTTTCCGCAAACCCGAGGAAGTCCTTGAGATACAGCTCCGTGCCGTCATCCAGCAGCGCGCGGCCCGTGAAGCGGCCGAACACCTGGTGCTGGTCGGAGAGCACGATGCGCGCGTCGGTGCGCGCGGCGCGGTCGAGAATCGGCTGGAAGTCCATCTCAAACCGGCCGTCGCACGAGGTGAAGGTCCACGGCGACAGGTATTCCTCCCGCCCGTCCGCGCCGGTCGGGATGTGGAAGGTGAGCCGGTCGAGCTTGTGCGCCACGCCGTCCACAAACAGCATGTTCTCGGACGCGGCGGACAGGTCGCCAAAGCCGTAGCCGATGTTGAAGCCGACCACATGGCCCTCCACCATGCCCTGCGCCGCGCCCCAATACCAGGTGTTTTCGTAGGTCCACACACCGCGGCCCCAGTCCAGCAGGCCGAACGCATCCTCCGGCGAAAACGCGAGGACCCGGCCGTCATAGGTCACCGTGCCCTTGGCGCGCATGCCGATGATCTTCTGGTTGTAGTAAAACGCCTTCGGCCGGTCGGGGAACGGCGTGGCGATGACCATCGAGTCGCGCGGCTCCTCCGTGAGCAGGATGTCGCAGGCGAAGGGCCGGCCGTTTGCAAAGTTTTCGATCCTCGCGCGCAGGCGCCGCCCCTCGCCCTCGTGCGAAAACTGGATCTGCGCGTTTTTGAGCGTCTTGCGCGATACCCCCGCGCCGGACGAGGCGGGCAGGTGCGTCTGCCCCATCGGGAAGAAGAACATCGGGGAGACCGTGCGCTCGGTGCGGTTTTCAAAGTCCAGGAACGAGGCGGAGATCAGGCCCATGTACGCGTTGTCCGCCAGCGTCAGCGCAACGCCGAACGAACCGTTGTAGACGAGGTAATAGTCCCACTCCTTGATGCGCAGGCGGCTTGCGCGGATGGCCTCGCGGTCGTACTCGCGCACAAGGCTCGTGGCGTAGCCGGCCTGCTGCAACCGTCCGTGCTCGTCGAGCAGCTTGCCCGCGGACAGCATCGTCTGTTTCATGCTCCGTCCTCCCGTCGAATGTTTTTTTCTATTATACCGAATCACCGCATGGATTTCCACAGGAAAACCGCGGCAGCCGCATTTGGAGCAGCCCTCTCAGCAAGCCGCTCCCCATCTGCCGTGTTGCGCGCCTTGCCGGCGGGGCTTTCACAGCAAAGCGGTTCCCCGCCCCGCCCCCTGCGCCACGCATTCCGTGTCCCAGCGCGCGCTCGCAGGGAGCGCATGTCCCGCCAGCGTCCCGCGCCACCCACACAGAGAAAGCAATCCCCATCCCATATCCGGCGCCGCGCATCCCGTATCCCCGCGTACGCTCGCAGAGAGCGCATGTCCCGCCCGCACCCGGGCACCAAAAAGGCAATCCCTGCCCCGCACTCGGACAGCACGCTCACCAAGAAGACAATTCCCGTCCAAATCAAACGGGGCGCAGCCCTTTGGCTGCGTCCCCGTTCTGTTCCGTCCGGGCCCGCGGCATGCGCCGCCGGCTCCGGCATATTCTCCCGCCCGTTCCGCCGCTTTCAGAAGCGGATCGTCTTCGCGGTGCTCCAGCTCTCCAGCGAGATCACGTGCAGGCCGGACTCGGCGAGCACATACATCCAGTCGCCGATGAACAGCCCGCGCGTATTGCCGCCATAGACGTCCTCGAGCGCGATATACGCCTTCTCCACAAAGCCGTCCGCATCGGTGTAGGCGTAGAC
>JAQXRK010000199.1 GCA_029218485.1 bacterium
GGGTGTGGGGACCGACGTCGGCGCCGGTGTTGGCAGCACCGCTTGCAGCCTGCCGCAGCCCAGGAGCAGGCAGGACAGGAGCAGCAAGCACAACAGATATACGAAAATACGCTTCCTCATGAGAAATAGTATTCCACACGATCGCGCCAAAACCCTGCAATTCCGCCCGCATTTCCCGGGAGATTTCCGCCCGGCCGCCAAAAAAGACGGTTTGACGGGAGCTGCGCCGCGGCAAGGGAACCGACTTTTCGGAGATGGCCGGCCATGCGGGAGCCTGTTGGCATACGGATTTTAACAGCCGTGCAGGTTTGCGTTCCATCGGATTTGCAAGCCGGGCACGGGGCTGATTGTCCGAGAGCAATTTCCCGGAATCCGGATTATGGGACATGACAAAAGGGGCGCGGGACATACCGCGGGGTGCGGCAGCAGCGCCGATTGGCGTTGTTACCATGCTCCGCCAGCAAAAATCATGCGCAAAAAAATCCTCCGTACAGCCATACGGAGGATTCGTTGTTGAATGAACGGTGCTCTCTGAGGCCGGGCCGCGGTTCGGCGGCGAACCGCCGGCTCAGGCGGAGCGCTTGGGCTTTTTCGTGTCCCTGCCCTCGGGCAGCGCGGCGGCGCCGGTTTCCACCAGCAGCGGCGGCTGCTCCTTCTCAATCGTCTTTTCCGTGATGCGGCAGGACGCGATGTTGCCGCGGGACGGAATCTCGAACATGATGTCAAGCATGACGTCCTCGAGGATCGCCCGCAGGCCGCGTGCGCCCGTCTTGCGCTCGATGGCCTTCCTGGCCGCGGCGCGCAGCGCATCGTCATCAAACGTCAGCTCCACGCCGTCCATCTCGAACAGGCGCTTATACTGGCGCGTGAGCGCGTTTTTCGGCTCGGTCAGGATGCGCACGAGCGCGTCCTCATCGAGGTTTTCAAGCGTCACGATGATCGGCATGCGGCCGACAAACTCCGGAATGAGCCCGAACTTGAGCAGGTCCTCCGGCAAAATACTCTTGAGCGTGGTGCCGACATCCTTCTCAACGTTCGACTGCACATCCGCGCCGAAGCCCATCAGCTTCTGGCCGATGCGCTTCTCGATGATCTTGTCGATACCCGAAAACGCGCCGCCGCAGATGAACAGGATATTCGTCGTATCGATCTGGATGAACTCCTGATGCGGGTGCTTCCGGCCGCCCTGCGGCGGAACGGAGGCGACGGTGCCCTCAAGGATTTTGAGCAGCGCCTGCTGCACGCCCTCGCCGGATACATCGCGCGTGATCGAAACATTCTCGCTCTTTCTGGCGATCTTGTCGATCTCGTCGATATAGATGATGCCCTTCTCCGCCTTCTGAACATCGTAGTCCGCGGCCTGAATGAGCTTGAGCAGAATGTTCTCCACATCCTCGCCCACATAGCCGGCCTCGGTCAGGCTCGTGGCGTCCGCCACGGCGAACGGCACGTTCAGAATCTTGGCGAGCGTCTGTGCGAGCATCGTCTTGCCGCAGCCGGTCGGCCCGAGCATGATGATGTTGCTCTTCTGCAGCTCCACATCGTCGTCCTTGCTGTCGGCGGCGTTGATGCGCTTATAATGGTTATAGACCGCGACGGCGAGCGCGCGCTTGGCCGCCTGCTGCCCGATCACATATTCGTTCAATTTGTCGAGGATCTCCTGCGGCTTGGGCACCTCGGTGAGGTCCAGCGGCGCGGACTCGGCGTCCTCCTCGATGATTTCGTGGCACAGCTCCACGCACTCGTTGCAGATATAGACGCCCGGCCCCGCAATCAGGCGGTGCACTTCGTCCTGTTGTTTGCCACAGAATGTGCAGCGGATGGTCTTATCGTCGTTTTTAGCCATACGGGTTCTTTCATTACCTCCTTGCGGGGATGATCTCATCCACGATTCCATAGGCACGCGCCTGTTCCGCGCTCATAAAATTGTCGCGCTCGGTATCCAGACTGATCTTCTCGATCGGCTGGCCGGTCCGCGCGGCGAGAATCTCGTTGAGGCGCTTGCGGACGCGCAGGATCTGCTCGGCGTGGATGCTGATATCCGTCGCCTGCCCCTGTGCGCCGCCGCTGGGCTGATGGATCATGATCTCCGCGTTGGGCAGCGCCTTGCGCTTGCCCTTTGCGCCCGCCGCGAGCAGGAACGCGCCCATGGACGCGGCAAGGCCGATACAGATGGTCGATACCTCGCACTTGATGTACTGCATCGTATCATAGATTGCCAGACCCGCCGACACGGAGCCGCCGGGGCTGTTGATATACAGGAAAATATCCTTGTCGGGATCGTCCCCCTCCAGAAACAGCATCTGTGCCACGATCAGGTTGGCGGTATCGTCATCGATCTCCCCGCCAAGAAAGATGATGCGGTCCTGCAGCAGGCGCGAATAGATGTCGTAGGAACGCTCGCCGCGGCTGGTCTGCTCTACGACCATGGGAATCAGGTTCATCGGGGTCACCATCCTTTTTGTGAAGCGGAGCCGCCAAAGTGGCGGCCCGCCCGGATTCCGTTCTGTATCGTTTACTCAGCCGCCGGCGCTTCCGCTTCGGGCGCTTCCTTCGGCTCGGTAAACACAGCGTTGTCAACGATCAGCGCGATGGTCTTTTCCGCCGTCTTGCGGTCGCGCAGATAGTCGTAATCGCTCTCCGTGAGCTGCTTCTTGAACTCCTCAACGGAGGTGTTGTTCTGCTCGGCATACGCGGCCACATCCGCCTCGAGCTCTTCGTCGGTGCAGGCGACGTTCTCCGCCTTGCCGACGGCCTCGATCACGAGCTGCATCTTCACGCGGTTCTCCGCCTCGGGCTTGTAGCTCTCGCGCATCGAATCGATGTCCGAACCGGAGAACTTGCAGTAGTCCTCCAGCGAAATGCCGCTCATGCTCAGGCGGTAGGCGATATCCTGCAGCATGTAGTTGACCTGACGGTCGATCATGACGGCCGGGATCTCCACGGTCGCGTTGTCGCACACCGCCTTGATGCACAGGTTCTCGCGCGCGGCCTTCTCGTTCTCCGCGGCGCGCTCCTCCATCTTCTTGCGCTTGTCGGCGCGCAGCTCGTCGAGCGTGTCGAACTCGGAAACATCCTTGGCGAACTCATCGTCGAGCGCGGGCAGCTCCTTGACCTGCACCTCGCGCACCTTTACATGGAACACGGCCTCTTTGCCGGCCAGATCCGGCGCATGGTACTCCTCGGGGAAGGTGACGGTGATGTCCTTCTCCTCGCCGACATTCATGCCGACCATCTGCTCTTCAAAGCCGGGAATGAACGTGCCGGAGCCGATCACGAGCGGCTGGTCCTCGGCCGTGCCGCCGTCAAACTTCTCACCGTCCACGCTGCCGCTGTAGTCGAGAATGACGCGGTCGCCGTTCTCCACGGCGCGCTCTACGCCGACAAAGCGGGCGTTCTTCTCGCGTTCCTGCTCGATCTCGCGCTCCACGTCAGCATCCTCAACAGTATACGTCGGCTTTTCCACTTCTATACCCTTGTAGGCGCCCAGAACGACTTCGGGCTTGAGCTGCACCTCTGCGGTGAACACCACGCCCTCGGTCAGGCTGATCTTCTCGATGTCGATGGACGGCTTGTCCACCGCGAACAGCTCGAACTCCTCGAGCGCCGCGTCATACGCGTCGCCCCAGACGATCTCAAACGCATCCTCAAAGAACACGCCCTCGCCGTACATGTTCTCAATGACCTTGCGCGGCGCATGGCCCTTGCGGAACCCGGGGATATTGTAATGCTTCGCGGTCTTGACATACGCCTGCTGTACCGCTGCGCCAAAGGTATCCGCGTCCACCGTGATGGTCAGTTTTGCAATGTTGTGTTCTTTCCGTTCAATCGTCGCCATGTTGTCCTCCAACAATCCATACAATATATTTCTACCGATAGTTATCCAGTATCCGAAGTATTTTAACACACATTTCTATCGAATGCAACCGCGATTGTGGCCAAAACCGTGCCGGTTTGGCGGTTTTGTATGCGTTGCGGTTGTATTGGGCAACCTCCCCAGCCGAGCGCGCGCATGGCCCGCCCCGGCGGTGCCCTGCGCCCGCAATCCCGCGCTTGACAAGCCCGCCCCGCGCGGATTATACTGAATGCAGTTTGGGAATGACGCGGGAAGCAGTACCCCCCAATCGATGCAGAGAAGAGAGTGCCGCCTTGGCTGAGAGCGGAACATGCATCCGGGAGCGAAGACCGCCCGCCGACCCGAAACGGGTTTGCGGGCCGATATCCCCGCCGAGAGCCCAAAGCAGGGTGGAACCGCGATTGCAGCACAGCCATCGCCCCTCGCAAGCATTGCGACGGGCGATTTTTATTTGTCAAAACGAACAGGAGGAGATTTGTATGATTATCACGTTCCCGGACGGCGGAAAGCGCGAGTTTCAGGACGGCATGACCGGCCTTGAGATCGCCGCCGCCATCAGCCCGCGCCTCGCCAAGGCCACGCTTTCCTGCGCCATCGACGGCGTGCACAGCGATGCGTTCCGCCCCATCGAGGGCGACCACACGATCCAGTTCTTTACCTTTGCCGATGCGGACGGCCGCTGGGCCTACCGCCACACCGGGTCGCACGTGCTCGCGCAGGCGGTCAAGCGCCTCCACCCGGAGATCAAGCTCGCCATCGGCCCGGCCATCGACAACGGGTTCTATTACGATTTTGACGCGCCCGAGCCGTTTACGCCGGACGATCTGGCCGCCATCGAGAAGGAGATGGAGAACATCTCGAAGGAGAACCTCCAGCTCGAGCGCTTTGAGCTGCCCCGCGAGGAGGCCATCGCGTATATGGAGGAGAAGGGCGAACCGTACAAGGTTGAGCTCATTCGCGACCTGCCGGAGGACGCGGTCATCAGCTTCTACCGCCAGGGCGAGTTTGTCGACCTGTGCGCCGGCCCGCACATCGCCTCGACCGGCAAGTTCAAAAACGCGAAGCTCATGAGCGTCGCGGGCGCATATTGGCGCGGCAGCGAGAAGAACAAGATGCTCCAGCGCATCTACGGCACGGCGTTTGAAAAGAAGGCCGACCTCGACGCCTACCTGACCATGCTCGAGGAGGCGAAGAAGCGCGACCACCGCAAGCTCGGCAAGGAGCTCGGTCTGTTCGCGATCATGGATGAGGGCCCCGGCTTCCCGTTCTTCCTGCCCAAGGGCATGGTGCTCAAGAACACGCTGATCGACTACTGGCGGCAGGTACACAAGCGCTACGGCTATGTGGAGATCTCCACGCCGATCATTCTGAACCAGGAGCTGTGGCACCGCTCCGGCCACTGGGATCACTACAAGAACAACATGTACACCACCGTCATCGACGACATGGATTATGCCGTCAAGCCGATGAACTGCCCCGGCGGCATGCTGGTCTACAAGAACAGCCCGCACAGCTACCGCGACCTGCCGCTGCGCATGGCCGAGCTGGGACTGGTCCACCGCCATGAGCTCAGCGGCGCGCTGCACGGCCTGTTCCGCGTGCGCTGCTTCACGCAGGACGATGCGCACATCTTCATGACGCCCGCGCAGATGAAGGATGAGATCATCAACACCGTCCGCATCTTCGACGAGATCTACTCCACGTTCGGCCTGACCTACCAGATCGAGCTGAGCACGATGCCCGAGGACCACATGGGCGACGAGGCGGACTGGAAGTTTGCCGAGGATACGCTGCAGGCGGCCATCGAGGAAATGGGCAAGCCCTTCGTCATCAATGCGGGCGACGGCGCGTTCTACGGCCCGAAGCTGGACTTCCATCTGGCCGACTCCCTCGGCAGAACGTGGCAGTGCGGCACCATCCAGCTCGACTTCCAGATGCCGGAGCGCTTTGAGCTGGAATACACCGGCGACGACGGCGAAAAGCACCGCCCCGTCATGATCCACCGCGCGCTGCTCGGCTCGATCGAGCGCTTCATCGGCGTGATCACGGAGCACTTCGCCGGCGCGTTCCCGACATGGCTCTCGCCCGTGCAGGTCAAGGTGCTGCCGATCACCGACCGCGCAGCCGAGAAGGCCAAGGCCGTGCAGGCGGCGCTCGATCAGAAGGGCGTGCGCGTTGAGTGCGACCTGCGCAACGAGAAGATCGGCTTCAAGATCCGCGAAGCGCAGCTGCAGAAGATCCCGTACATGCTCGTCATCGGCGACAAGGAGGTCGAGCAGGACCTCGTTTCCGTCCGCTCCCGCAGCAACGGCGACCTCGGCACAATGACGCTCGACGGCTTCACCGCCAAGATCCTCGAGGAGATCGAGACAAAGGCGAGATAAGGCACGCAGAAAGCGGTTCGCCCGGCAGTCTGCCCGGAGCACACACCGCTGCGACCCCCGCTATCCGAACACCCGCAGAAACGCCCGACCTATGACCGTTCGGGCGTTTCTTTGTGTGGAGAACAGGCGAATGTGAAAGCCAACAGATTGAGTGAGAAGTATATGCAGATTGAAACAATGCGTGTGAGCGATATCGATTCCGTCATTCCGCTTTACATCGACTACTACAATCATCACGAAGGGGCTTGCTGGACGGAAGCAGCCGCGAAAAAATGTATCCGTCAGATATTGACCATGGAGGATTCCTGCTCGCTCATCCTGAAAGACGATCAGGGCGAGGCGTGCGGTTTTGCGATGGGCTACTTCAAGCAGTACGATGATCTGGTCAGCTATATTCTGGAGGAGATCGTCATCGCGTACCGCTGTCAAAACCAGGGCCTCGGCAGCATGCTCCTCTCGGCGCTCGAGGCGAAGGTCCGGGAGGCGGGCGCATCCAGCGTGCAGCTCCAGGCGGTGAACGACGCCATGCACGAAAGGTACTATGGGAAAGCCGGTTACCAGAATGTCAA
>JAQXRK010000200.1 GCA_029218485.1 bacterium
ATTTGTCTATATGGGAGAGATATTGCGGCGATTACCGATGTTCCTCTTAGCGATCAGGAAGTTCTTTTTCCTGAACCGAAAGATACACTCTCCTGCTGCATGATTGATTATCCTCTAGTTCAACAGCAGTAAATCCGATCAATGAATGCCGGTCACCTGATAGCCCTGCTCGGTAACAGCCTGTTTCAGAACATCGTCCGAAACCTCTTTTTCCAGCGTTACAACAGCGGTTCCGGTCTTGTGGCTGACCTCGGCATTGGTCACGCCGTCAAGCGCCTCCAGCGCCTTTTTTGTGTGCATCTCGCAATGCCCGCACATCATACCTTCGATTTTCAGTGTCTTTTTCATGATTTTTGTCTCCTTTTGGTTTGAGTTATTTGATTTATGCTTGACTTTATGATCCCGTTTGGAATCACGCATCTGAAAGAAATTCAAGCGCAGTGCGTTGGTGACAACGCTGAAGCTGGATAAACTCATCGCCGCCGCAGCGAACATCGGATTGAGCTGCCAGCCGAGCAAGGGAATGAATATGCCTGCCGCCAGCGGAATACCGATGGTATTGTAGATAAACGCCCAGAACAGGTTTTCATGAATATTGCGCAGCGTAGCGCGGCTCAGGCGGATGGCCGCAGGCACATCGGACAGGAGGCTTTTCATCAGCACCACATCCGCCGCGTCGATGGCAACATCCGCACCCGCACCGATGGCAATGCCGATATCGGCGCTGGTCAAAGCCGGTGCGTCGTTGATCCCGTCGCCAACCATAATGACCTTCCCTTTTTGCTGAAGTTCACGAATCACGCTTTCCTTTCCATCGGGAAGGACGCCTGCAATGACCTCATCCACGCCGGCCTTCGCCCCAATGGCCTTTGCAGTGCGTTCGTTATCACCGGTCAGCATCACCACATGGATGCCCATGTTCCGCATTTCCGAAATGGCCTGCGGGCTGTCGGCCTTGATGGTATCCGCCACGGCAATGATGCCGCAAAGCCTGCCGTCACGGGCAAAAAACAGCGGGGTTTTTCCTTCTTCCGAGAGCTGCTCAGACCTTGCTTTCATCTTTGTGGATACTTGCATTTGCCCGCTGATGAATTGGTAACTGCCGCCGAGCAAAGCTGCGCCGCCAAGAGATGCGCTCAGTCCGTTGCCGGGCAGTGCTTTGAACTGTTCGACCTCTGCTGCCGCCAGCCCATCCTGCTCAGCTCTTTGGTGGATGGCACGAGCCAACGGATGTTCGCTTCTCTTCTCCAACGCGTAGGCGATGGACAAAAGCTCCGCTTCAGACATCCCCTCGGCCGGAAGGATATCCGTGACCTTCGGTTCGCCCTGCGTGATCGTTCCGGTTTTATCCAGCGCCACAATTCTTACCTTTCCGGTTTCCTCCAAAGACACCGCCGTTTTGAACAGAATTCCGTTCTTTGCGCCCATTCCGTTGCCCACCATGATGGCCACAGGCGTGGCAAGACCCAGCGCGCAGGGACAGCTGATGACCAACACGGAGATACCCCGTGCCAGAGCGAAGCCTACCGTCTGCCCGGCAAGGAGCCAGGCAATTACGGTTACCACCGCGATCGCGATAACAACGGGGACAAATACGCCGGAAACCTTGTCAGCGATCTTGGCGATCGGTGCTTTCGTTGCAGCGGCATCGCTGACCATCTGAATGATCTGAGAAAGCGTGGTGTCCTCGCCGACTCTGGTTGCTTCACAGCGGAGAAAACCCGACTGGTTCAGCGTTCCTGCCGAGACTGTGCTTGCCGCCGCTTTGTCGATCGGAATGCTCTCGCCTGTCAAGGAGGATTCGTCAACCGCGCTGTTTCCCTCCAAAACGGTTCCGTCCACAGGGATATTTTCGCCGGGGCGCACCACAAAAACATCGCCCTTTGCCACCTGTTCAATCGGCACGGTGATCTCTGCGCCATCGCGCAGGAGCGTGGCGGTTTTGGGGGCAAGCTTCATCAGGCCTTTGAGCGCATTGGTAGTCTTTCCCTTTGAACGAGCCTCCAGCATCTTGCCCAGAGTAATCAGCGTAAGAATCGTGGCGGCGGACTCAAAGTAGAATTCGTGCATATAGACCATCACGGCATCCGCGTTGCCCTTGACCTGTGCGTCCGTCATGGCGAACAGGGCGAAGGTGCTGTAGCCAAAGGCTGCCGTAGCGCCCAGCGCAACCAACGCGTCCATGTTCGGCGCACGGTGCCACAGACTCTTAAATCCACTGATAAAAAACTTCTGATTGATGACCATGACGATGACCGTCAGCAATAGCTGCAAAAGCCCCATTGCTACATGGTTTCCGTCAAAAAACGATGGCAGCGGCCAGCCCCACATCATGTGCCCCATGGAAACATACATCAGTACGATCCAGAAGCCCAGAGAGGCGATGAGCCTTTTTTTCAGCACAGGGGTTTCCCTGTCCTTCAGCGCATCCTCTTCGGAGGAAAGCTGTGCGGTCTGATCTTTGCTTCCTTTTTTCAGCGCCGCTCCATATCCAGCCTCACGAACTGCCGCGATGATCTGCTCGGCCGAGGCGGTTCCCTCCACGCCCATGGAATTGGTCAGCAGGCTCACCGAGCAGGAGGTGACGCCTTTGACGTTTGATACCGCCTTTTCCACCCGGGCAGCGCAGGCTGCGCAGCTCATGCCCGTTAC
>JAQXRK010000201.1 GCA_029218485.1 bacterium
CGGTATGCAGAGCGAGAACACACTCTATCATTCGCTCCGTAGGCGTGGCGAAATCGTTCATCTTATCGGAGACGCTGAGAAAGTTGCCAATATCGCGCGAGCAATTGAACATGGATTCCTGCTCGGTAATCGGATCGTATAAGCGCCTGATAGGTAAGGATATCCAGACATCCTCCACGGTGAAGAGGACGAGCACGATTCAAAGAAATATTTGCGTGGGGGGTGACGAAATAAAGGATGCTCCTGTATCTCCCCTGACTGCATTTCAATCGCTGTTAGGTTAAGGATAGAAATTTTGTTTTTCAGGATACATCAAAGACTGCCGGTGTTGTTGGAGCGATAGGAAAAGAGTCTAAAAGGAGGATCATATGAATAGCACCAAGATTGGTTTAGAGTACAAATACGATTTTTCGGATTCCACATTTCAAACTGCCCTTGCATTTCTTCACCGACCCGATCTTGCCGATCTGCCCGAGGGGTGGATCGAGCTGGATAACGGCGTTCGGGCGAGCGTGCAGCACTACACGACCATTGCGGCGGAGACGCTCGATTTTGAAACGCATGAGAAGTTCTTCGATGTGCAATATCTGATCGAGGGCGTGGAGCTGATCGGTGTGGTCGGGCGCGAGGGCTTGGTAGAAAAAACGCCTTACGATACGACAAATGACGTCACATTCTATGAAGAACCCGTGCTCTCCGGCGCGGTGCTGCTGCGCGCGGGCGATTATGTGGTCCTCGCACCGGAGGATGCGCACAAGCCTCGCTGTCTTGCCGGAGAGGCGATGCCGGTCAAGAAAATCGTTCTGAAAGTACCGGTCTAACCATGCAGGAGAAGAAGCAGTACACGCTCTACGATATTGCGGCGATCGCGAATGTCGCGCCATCAACCGTTTCCCGCGTCGTCAATGGCGTCCCCGGCATCAGCAAGAGCACGAGAAACAAGGTCCAGAGGGTTCTCGATGCGTATCATTATGTCCCGAATGAGACCGCGCGCGGGCTGGCGACGCAATCGTCAAAGCTGATCGGAATCCTCATTTCGGATATCCGCTTGACGCACCATGCGGACGGCGTGTTCTATGTGGAGCAGGAGCTGGCAAAGCGCGGGTATTGCTGCCTGATTCTCAACACCGGGGTGGAAGAGGACTCGCAGGCCAAGCATATCCAAATGTTGAGCCAGCGCAAGGTGGATGCCGCGGTGCTCATGGGTTCCATTTACCAGACGGAGACGGTGCGCCGGGCGATCGAGACGTATCTGCCGCAAACGCCGGTGATGATCTGCAACGGATACCTGAATTTGCCGAATGTGTATGGCGTCATTGCTGACGAGCGATTCGGCGTGGAGCGGTGCGTGCAGCTGCTGGCGCAGCGTGGGAAAAAGCATCCAGCCTTTGTTCTGGACCGGGAGACGCCGAGCAATCTGGAAAAAAGGCAGGGCTATGAGGACGCCGTGCGGCGAGAATTGCCGGAGGCAAAGCCCGTGAAGGCGAAGACGGACAACACGCGCCTCGGCGCATATAGCGCTACGCGGAAGCTGCTGGAGGAGTATCCGGAAACGGACGGAATCGTGTATTCCGATGATGTGCTGGCAACGGTGGGCGTGCATGCGCTGCGGGATTTGAAACGAAAGATCCCGGAGGAGGTGGCGGTGATCGGTATCAACAATTCGTTCTATGCCGAGCTGTCCACACCGCAGCTGACCTCGCTGGACAACATGCTGTATGATCAGAGCCTGACCGTGGTCAGAACTCTGCTCGATCTGCTGACCGGCAATCACGTCAACCGGCAGGTTATGATCTGCTCCGAGATCGTTGAGCGCGAGACGACATGAACAAGACAGATTATTTTTGCAGGCTCATCCGGCATGCGGCAAACGTGCCGGTTGAGCGGATTCAACTGAATGAATTTGTTCCAACCCGCGAGACGCTCAACAACAGGGCGCCCTCGCTTGATGCGCTGGCGGAAAACGAGGTGCGTACAGCGGTGCAGGCATATGCGGGGCTTTTGCATGTCATCAGCACGATCAAAACACATTATATCGTGCTGCCCACGCAGGAGCCGGACGAGGCCATCCGGATCGGTTCGTACCGCTGCTCGGAGCCGGTGTACCGGCGTGTGAAGAGTATCCTGCACGATCGGGGGTATTGGGGCGTCCAGAGCACGGATATCCGGGCGTACTTCAGCTCGGTCGCAAAGGCCGATGAATCGTGGCTTCTCGAAATCGTACAATCGGAGAGCAGGCATCTGTTTGGTATAGAGCCACATATGGAGCTTATCGACGCACAGACGTCCAACATGGATGCACGGGAACGGCATGTATTGCAAGGCTTTGCGGAACGGAGGAAGGAGGACCGCCAGCAGCTTGTCAAAGCGGTCGCGCAGGGTGCATATACCGCGGCGGGTGAGTGGCTCTCCAAGCTACTGGATTGGAAGCTGGACACGCCGATGCGCATGCAGTGTGCTGCCTGCAACGAAATGTTTATGTCGGCAGTGCTGCAAAATCCAGCGGTGGAGCCGCTTGAGGCGGAGGAGCTGTATCACATTTGGATGTGCAAGGCGGAAAGCATTCCGGGCAGAGAAACGCTGTTCCAGATGCTGGAGGAGTATTGCACGCTTGTGCGCCGGCCGACGGTAGGTCGGAGCAGCGCGCTGTTTCTGGATGCCAGAAACTATATCAGCGAGCACCTCAGCGAGGAGCTTCGGCCAGCGGATATCGCAAATGCGCTGGGTGTAGCGGAGAAACCGGCTTATCAAGGTGTTCCGCGAGGAAACGGGCGGCACGCTGCTGGCCTATCTTCGCCAGCAGCGGCTTCTCGCGGCCAAGGTGTTGCTGGAGACGACCGACCGGTCAATGGAAGCCATCGGGCAGAGCGTT
>JAQXRK010000202.1 GCA_029218485.1 bacterium
ATGCTTCTGACATTTCTGGGCGCGGCGCACGAGGTAACCGGCAGCTGCACCTACATCGAGGCCGCGGGCAAGCGCATCCTTGTGGATTACGGCATGGAACAGGGAAAGGACGTCTTTGAGAACGAACCGCTCCCCGTTACGCCGGCCGAGATCGACTATGTGCTGGTCACGCACGCGCATATCGACCATTCCGGGAGAATTCCGCTGCTGTTCAAGCAGGGCTTTGCCGGCGAGATCCACGCGACCATCCCCACGGCGCGCCTGTGCGACATCATGCTGCGCGACAGCGCGCACATCCAGGAGTCCGACGCCGAGTGGAAAAACCGCAAGAACAAGCGGCGGGGCGAGCCGCCGGTCGAGCCGCTGTACACGATGGCGGACGCCGACGGCGCCCTGAAGCTGTTCCACGGGCATCCGTACAACGAGCGCGTGCGGATTGCGGAGGGCATTGAGGCGCGCTTTACGGACGCGGGCCACCTGCTCGGCTCCGCCTCCATCGAGCTGTGGCTCACGGAGGGCGGCGAAACGCGCAAGCTCGTGTTCTCCGGCGATGTGGGCAACATCAATCAGCCGCTCCTCCGCGACCCGCAGTTTGTGGACGGCGCGGATTACGCCGTGATCGAATCCACCTACGGCGACCGGCAGCACAATCCGCCGCCGGACTACGCCTCGGCGCTCGCACAGGTGCTGCAGCGCACGTTCGACCGCGGCGGCAGCGTGGTCATCCCCTCGTTCGCGGTCGGGCGCACGCAGGAGATGCTCTACTTCATCCGCCACATCAAGAAGGAGGGCCTCGTGCATGGGCACGACGGCTTTACGGTCTATGTGGACAGCCCGCTGGCCATCAACGCGACGAAGATCTTTGTGGACAACGCCGAGTTCTGCTACGACGAGGAGGCGGCGGCGCTGCTGCAGGCGGGCGTGAACCCCATCACATTTGACGGGCTTGTGACCGCGTCCACCGTGGAGGAGTCCATGGCCATCAACGCGGATACGCGGCCGAAGGTCATCCTCTCCGCGAGCGGCATGTGCGAGGGCGGCCGCATCCGCCACCACCTCAAGCACAACCTCTGGAACCCGGCGAACGTGATCCTGTTCGTGGGGTATCAGGCCGTCGGCACGCTCGGCAGAACGCTCGTGGACGGCGCGGACGAGGTCAAGCTCTTCGGCGAGGACATCGCGGTACGGGCCGAGATTCTGCAGCTGCCCGGCGTCAGCGGCCACGGCGACGTGGATGAGCTGATCCGCTGGATCACGCATCTCGCCCCCGCCCCGAAGAAGGTGTTTGTGAACCACGGCGAGGACGCCGTGTGCGAGGGCTTTGCCGGGCGGCTGCGCAGCGAGTTCGGTCTGGACGCGACCGCGCCCTATTCCGGCACGACATACGACCTGCTGGCCGATGCGGTGGTGGTCGAGGGGCGGCCGGTTCCGATCCGGCGGGCGGAGAAGGCCGAGGCGGCCAAGCCCGAGAAGAAGTCGCTCCACGGCAAGCTCATGCTGGCAGCCAAGCGGCTGTACGATCTGCTCGCAAAGAGCGAGGGCTGCTCGAACTACGATGTGGAGCGCATGACGCGGCGCATCAACGACCTGTGCAACGAGTGGGAGAAGGAATAGAGCGGCAGGGGCCGCGCTCCCGCGAAACGGCCACCGCTTGAAACGGCAGGCGAACCGCCCGGATGGGCGGTTCGCCTGCGCTTTTTTGGGGCGCGGCGCTTGACAATGCGGGGGCGGATGCACTACAATTCCATTAAATGAACATGTTCATAAAAGAAGGAATACCAGCATATTTCTAGGGAGCGGCCATGCCGAAGATCATCGACAATCTGGAAGAGACCATATTGCAGGAAGCCAAAAAACAGGTTATGAACAACGGCTACAGCGCGACGACCGTGCGCTCGGTCGCCAAGGGCTGCGGCATTGCGGCGGGGACGCTGTACAACTACTTTCCCTCCAAGGATGTCATGGTGGCCAGCTTCATGGTCAGGGACTGGATGGCCATTTTGGAGAGCGCGAAGCGCGCCGTTGCCGGTGCAAAGGACATGCGCGAGGCGACGGAAGCGGTTTACCGCAGCATCTGCAGGTACCGTGAGGCGTACAGCGCGCTGTTTGCCGACAGCGGCGCCGTCCGCAGCAGCGCCGGCGCTTTTACGCTGCGGCACGCGCAGCTGCGCGGGCAGGTGGCGGGGATCCTCGCGGAGGCCTGCGCCCGCTTTGACGCGGGCGGCGGCGACGACTTTTTGCCGGCGTTTCTGGCGGAGAGCCTGCTGGCGTGGAGCAACGAGGCGCTGCCGTTTGAACAGTTTTGGAACACGGCAAAGAAGCTGTTTTCGTGACACCGCCCGCGGCGGCGCACCCTCGCTTGAAAAGCACGGAGTAGAGTGGAAAGCAATCCCGCGGCGCTCCCACGGGACAGCCGGAAGGACTGCGACGGTCCGTGAAAAACGCGGCGGGCGGCGCACCCCCCCCCCGCTGCAAAGACGGCAGCGGGGGGAAAACGAGCGGCAGCAACGGTCATAGAAACAACAACAAGGCAATAAAACGGAAGGAGCGTTTTCAGTATGAGCAGCTTTGAAAACCTGCGGATTGTAGACAACTTTTACCAGACCT
>JAQXRK010000203.1 GCA_029218485.1 bacterium
GCCGATGGCCCGCTCGCCATCCTTGGCGACGAGGATATGGTCCGTCCATTTGCGGGCGATCCTCCTGCACGCTTCTTCCGTCATGCCGCTCATGTATGCGGCGTCAACGAGCTTTGTATCGGTCTCATGCCACGCCGTGAAGTGAACATAGCCCTTCCCGTCGATTTCGGCCTCGGTTTCCATGGGTTTAATCGTATCATTGCGCACAGAATGGTTTCTCCTTAAAACCCGTCCCTATCCGGCCGGCAAACGGATGCGTCGGACCGTTTGTGAACTGGATTGGTATCGAATCGTATCGCTTCTTACGGACGCGCCGGTCGGCAAAAGCACGGGAACGCGTCATCTGGCCTCGCATAGGACGACCGCACGAAAAAAAAGGTAAAGGTTCGGCGGTTTTCAAAGCGCCTGGTGCGCCGCAATATGAAAGCGCGTCCCGCGCCGCACGCACCCTATTCGTTTTGCAGCCAGCCGGCGATGCGGGCAAACACCGCACGGTTGCGAAGATACGCTGTCGTCAAATTGCGCAGCGGCAGTGGCGCGCTGCCATATCCGACCTCGATGGTCAGCGACGGAATACCAAGCCCATCGATCGCCCAGTCCTTGTAGCCGGCGCCATCCACGCCCGACGCAGGGGACAGGGAGTACCCGGTCGCCTCCGCCACCGCCTGTGCCAACGAGGCTGAACGCGCGTTGACCGCGCCATTGTCCCCATACGCATAATAGATCAGCGACCCGGCGCAATGGTAGCTGATCGTTGCATCAAACGGATACTGCCGGGTGTAGTTCGCCAGCGCACGGCTCTCCGCGGCGCAGAGCGGAGCACTGCCCCGGTAACGGGCGCAGGATGGCTCCGCGGGACCGCTATACGCCGCCCAACCGGCGTCAAAATTCCGGTTCAGGTCGATGCCGAGCGCATTGGCTTTCCATTGCCGGGCATACGCCGCTTCGGAAAGCGCCGTCGCGCCCTCCTCGGTCTCGCGCAGATAGATTTCCCGCGCCGCATCGCTTAGCACGCCGCTCTGGCTGATGACAACCCCATCCGGATTGCTCATCGGGATCACATGGAAGCATACATCCGCTAGCGCCGCCGCATCGCTCTCTAACGCGTCCTCCAACAAGCACATCAGGAGTGCTGCAGTGATGGACTCGCGGCCATGTATCGCGCCCTGCATGAGAACGTGGTGGGGCGCGTTTGCATCCCCCAGCAGCGCAACGGGGATATCCCTTCCCAGTTCGCTGCGGCCGATGCTCGAAACCGAAAGCCTGTCCGGCCATGCCGCGCACAGCCGGGTAAGGTCCTCGCACATGCGCTCATAGCCGTACGCTTCTGCAGCGCGCACGGTCGGGAGCAATTCATAGTCCTGCGGGCCTTCCCGCGTCAGATACGAGGCGAGCACATAGCCGCGTGTGCCACGGTAGTTGACCAGCGCAAACGGGCCGTCGTACGATACGACCGCAAGCGCTGCGCCCGCCGGGATGCGCATCAGACAGTCCGCGGAGGTATCCGGGGCTTCCCGCAGCGAGAGATACTCCTCGCATGCGGCGATGAATCGGTTGTCCTCAATGATCGGATACGACTCCGTATCGGAAAAATGCCACCACTCGTTCTGGTAGGGGGAAAAGCCGCACTCGGCCATCACGGTCTCAAGCAGGAGCGCATGGGCTCTCGCAGCTTCGGACACGTCGTCATACGAGCGGTCGGCCAGCGCGGAAAAATCGTCGAAAGCGGAGGGCATCTCGACCGCGCTGCCGTCCGCCGCAATCAGCGTCACGTCGACCGTGTTTCCCCTGCTGTGCGATGAGAACCCCCGGTACGGATTCGCCACGTAGCGGCTGTCGGGAAAGACCTCGAACAGCCGGTACTGCGCGGAAGCCGGCCGATAGGCGTCATAAATCTTGAGAGCATACCCCTTTGAACGGAGCATTTGCTGGGCGGAGAGGAGCTTTTGTACCGTGCCGTATCGGAGCTGTGGTTCCGTGAAGTCATAGATCGGTATGCCGGTAAAATTGTTCTCCGTCGCATATCGCAGCTCTACCAGAATGTCCGGTATATAGTTG
>JAQXRK010000204.1 GCA_029218485.1 bacterium
CCTGTCGAACAGGTACCCCTCGGGGATCGTCTCCGGCAGCTCGAGCGCCGCGGTCAGCGCATCGGTCACGAGCGCATAGAGCGCGGCATTTGTCACGTTCTTCTCCGTAAATTCGGTGGGCACGAACAGCGTCTCGCGCGGCGACGCGCTGTTCTTCATGTCGTATTCATCGTAGCCCTCGCTGTAGCCCGCGTCGTAGGCCGCACCGCCCGACCAGTTGGCCGAGGGCTTCACCATGTACCCGCCGTTGCTGGCGGAATAATAGCACGGCATGACCGCGCCGTCGAGCAGCAGCACATCGTTCATGGTGGCGTCAACCGCCTCGATCACGTTTTTGTTGGCGCTGTTGTAGCCCTTGTACACCTGATCGGAGGAGGTGTCCCCGAGATCGTAAGCGCCGCTTGTGCCCATGCGCTGCAGGGCATAGTTCTTCGCCGCGACCGCCTGCGCCTTGAGCGCCTCGAGCGGGAAGCTGTTGCTCATCTCATAGGCCACCACGCCGTAGAGGTAGTGGGACAGCGGCACCCGGTTGACCACCTGCAGGCGGCTGCCGCTCGCCGTAACGGACAGGTGTCCGAGATAGGAGCGGCTGTAGCCGGAAACGGGCAGCGTCAGATAGCCCGCCGTGCGCGCGAGGTCGCAGCGCTCGATCGTCGCCGCCGTGCCGCTGTACAGCTCGCCGCGCGAGGAATGCGCGACCGTTACGCGGTTTCCGGATGCGGTGACGGTCAGCTTGCCGCCGGTAAACGTCTCATTCGACTCCACAATCCGGTAGGTGCCGGACACCGTGATCGTTATTTTTCCCGTATCGCCGGTGGAGAGCCGCACGCGCACAAACGAGGTGGGCCCATCCGGCGTGTCCGCGCCGGCCGGCGTGGACACCGGTACCACAAGCGCGAGCATCAGCACCGCCATCAGCAAGGCGATTTTTTTCTTCATACATATCATTCCTTTCGACGGCAGAACCGTCTTATCGTGATTGTATCGGATGCCGGCGGGCAAGTAAAGGCTGCGGCGCAAGGGTTTACGGATGTTTCACATTACCGAAATATCCTGTTAATCAGTATTCCTGTAACTGGAAGGCGGCGTCAGGCGACGCTGCGCACCGCCGCGGCAAACGCGCAGTCCGCGTGTGAGCGGATCACCGTCGCGGCGCGCGCGGCCGCCTCCTCGGAGGCGAACAGGCCGAACACGGCGCTCCCGCTGCCGGTCATGCGCGCGCCGAGCGCGCCGAGGTGCAGCAGCTCGTCGATGAGCCGCCCGATCTGCGGCACGAGCGCAACCGCGCTCGGCTCCAGCGCGTTGTACAGCAGCTTGGCGAGCGCCTGCGCATCGCCGCTCGCGAGCGCCTGCATGGCGCGCGCCGTCTCCGGCTGGGGTCTGGGCAGCGTCAGCGCCGAGAACAGCGCCCCGGTCGACACGCCCGCCGCCGGCTTTGCGATCACCAGATGCAGCGGCGCGCCCAGCGGCAGCGGCTCGAGCAGCTCCCCGATGCCGCGCGCGCGGCACAGCCCGCCCTTCAGGCAGAACGGTACGTCCGCGCCGACCCGCAGCGCGATATCGTACAGGTCGCGCTCCTCAACCTCGCCGTACAGGCGCTGCATGGCGCGCAGCACCGCCGCCGCGTCCGCGCTGCCGCCGCCAAGCCCGGCCTCCGCCGGGATGTGCTTATAGACATGGATGCGCGCGCCGCGCCCGGTCAGCGCGCGGTACCGCTCCGCCGCTGCGCGCAGCGTGTTGCGGTAGGGCAGCAGCATGCCCGTAGCCGTCACGATGACCTCGCGGCTCCTGGTTACGGTCACCTCGTCGGCAAGGCTGGTGGTGAGCATGAGCGAGTCGAGCGTGTGATAGCCGTCGGCGCGCTTGCCCGTCACGCCGAGGGTCAGATTGATCTTCGCGTACGCGCGTTCCTGAATGGTCGTGATCTTCATGCTGCTCTTTGGCGCTTCCTCTCTGCCGGAAGGCGCGGCGGCGCATCCCGTCCCGCGCGCAAGCGGCTTTTCTGGAACACAGTATACCACAGCCCGCACAAGATAGGTATCACATGTGCGCGTCAAATATGCTATACTGTGTTCATTGTAACCATGCAAAGAAAGTTGGTATTTGTCAGTATGCGGTTCTCCCCCCTGTGCAGCGGCTCCTCCGGCAACGCCTCGTATCTGGAAACGGATGGCGCGCGCCTGCTCATCGACGCCGGCGGCACCGGCAAGCGCATCGAATCGCTCCTTGAGGAGGTGGGCGCATCCGCCGCCGGTCTGGATGCGATTCTGATCACGCATGAGCACATCGACCATGTGCAGGGCGTGGGCGTGCTCTCCCGGCGCTACCACCTGCCGGTGTTCGCCGCTGCGGACTGCTTTGCCGCGCTGCCACCCTCCGTCGGCGTCATTGATCCGTCGCTCATCCGCGTGTTCGAGCCGGACCGGCCGTTCTTCTTCCGCGGCGTGAGCATCCTCCCGTTCTCCATCCCGCACGACAGCGCGCACGCCGTCGGCTTTTCGTTCGAGGACGCCTCCGGCCGCTGCTCCGTTTTGACGGACGTCGGCTGCATGAGCGAGCGGCTCGTGGAGATCGTCTCCGGCAGCGGCGTGCTGCTGCTCGAGGCCAACCACGATGTGGAGATGCTGCTCTCCGGCAGCTACCCCTATCCGCTCAAGCGCCGCATCCTGTCCGACAACGGCCATCTGAGCAACGAGGCTTCGGCGGATACGATCGTCCGCCTTGCCAGGGGCGGCATGCGCGAGTTCATCCTCGGCCATCTCTCAAAGGAGAACAACACGCCCGATCTGGCCGCCGTCACGGTGCGCGCGGCGCTTCAGGCAGCGGGCTTTGGCAGCGAGGTGCGCGTCACCGTCGCCCGCCGCGACCGCCCCACCGGCACCTTCACCGCCTAGCGTCAAGCCGTCCCCCCATTCTCCCGCCATCACGGCATGCGGGAGCATCCCCACTCCCCGGTGCGCCGAAGGTTGTGGAGCGAGCAGTCACCGCCATCACGGCATGCGGGAGCATCCGGCAAGCGGCACGATTTGCATGCCTTCCGCCCCCCGCCACCACGGCGCGCGGGAACGTCCGGCAATTCCCGATGCGCCGAAGGTCGCGGAGTGAGCAGTCACCGCCATCACGGCGCGCGGGAATCTCCGTGCGGTCGGAACCGGCCGGAAG
>JAQXRK010000205.1 GCA_029218485.1 bacterium
TGCAGAAGTAAACGCGCGGCGTAAGCCCGCCCGCGTCCGTGCGGATCGAATCGATGATCGTGAGCGCGCGCTGCGCCCGGAGGCACCGCTCAAGCAGCCGCCCCTCCATCGTGTACAGCGCGGCCAGACCGTCCGGCGCCAGCAGCTCCGGCAGTTTGGCAGCCAGCCCGCGGTACAGTGCCTCGTTGCTCTCGTGCGTGCCGACCCGGTTGCCGAACGGCAGGTTGGTCACGACCAGATCGAACGGCTCGCGCGATACAAACCGCAGGCAGTCCTTTTGCAATACGGTTGCGCGGCAGTGCGCCGCCGCCGCGTTTTCCCGCGCGATGCGCACGGCGTTCGCCGCGATATCCGTGCCCATGAGCGTCGCGCCGCCGAACAGCCGGCCGGCCTCGATCAGCAGCGTGCCGCTGCCGCAGCAGGGATCGAACACGCGCCTGTGCGCCTGCGCCCCCCTGTCCCAGCCGCAGCGGAGCTTCGCCGTGCGGACGATGGCCGCCGTCGTCACCGGATGGATGGAGGCGGGCAAAGCGCTCTTCCGGTAGGCAAAGCGTTGGTCGTTCACGGCGCAGGGCTTCACGAACACCCGCGCGGTCCGCTCCGGCAGGCAGTCCACGCGCAGCTCAAAGGCGTAGCCGGAGGGGTTGTCCGTTCCGCCCACCGCGCGCGCAATGCGCCGGATGAAATCGCCGCGGTCGCCCGCGTATTGCCTGAGCTCGATGCGGTACGGCAGGGCCGGTTCGTCGCCCGCCGGGCAGAAGCTCTGCCAGCCGCGCTTTGCGGCCGCGGCGATGGCTTCCGGCTCCGGCTGCGTTTCGCCGCAGGGGATCAGCGCCTCCAGCAAGCACCGGCAGCGGTACAGCGCGCCGATATCGCGCTCTACCACGCGCACGCCGCCCGGAACGGCCTCGCCATGCGCGCCGTGCGCGCGCAGCTCATCGAGCAGCGCTTCGGCAAAGCCAGCCGGCGGCACGAGCAGCAGCGGAATTGGCTCCGACAGGCTGCGGATGGCTGCGGATGGCTGCGGCGCGAGCCGGCCGAGCGCCTTCCTGTACGCCGCCTGTATCTCGGCGCAATGCTTCTCCTGCTCCGGCGATGCGGGCGCGGGCGGCGCGTATGCAAGGAGCGCCTCTTTGGCCAGCGGACCGCCGATCGCGCCGAGCGCCAGCAGCATGGAGGGCACGACGAAGCGCGTCTCCTCGCGCGCCAGCGCTTCCGTAAGCGCCGGAACGTCCGCCTGCGTGCCGACGGCGGAGAGCAGGCGGGCGGCGTTCTTGCGCGCCTTGGGCTCCCCCGACCGGAGCGCCGCATGGATGCACGCAAAATCGCATGTCTGAAGCGCCTGCCGGGCCGCCTGTTTTTGGGCCTGCTCGCACAGCGCGGACAGCGCAGCGGCCGCGGCGCTCCAGTCCGCGGCCGCCGCGGCCTCCTCCAGCCGCTGCATCCACGCTGCGGTCATTCCCGTTCCTCCGCGCCCGCGGCCCTGCGGATCTCGCGGAGCACCTCGTCGGTGCCGTCGAGCAGGGCGTCCTGCATCATGTTGGCGCGGTATTCCATGCGGTTTTCAAACAGGTGCGCGACCGCGTCGGCCAGCGTATCCGCCGTGGCGGTATCCTGATCGACCATGACCGCGTAGCCCTTCTTTTCAAAATACCTGGCGTTTTGAATCTGGTCGCCGCGGCTGGCCGACAGCGGCAACGGCACGAGCACGGCGGGCTTGGCGAGCGCCAGAAACTCGAACACGGCGTTGGCGCCCGCACGGGAGAGCACGATGTCCGCCAGCGCAAACAGATCCGGCAGCTCCTCGCCGATGTATTCATACTGCCGGTATCCCTCGCGCGCCGCGCTCTCATCGACCTTGCCCTTGCCGCACAGGTGGATGATGTCGAACACCGGCGTCAGCCGCGGCAGCGCCTCGCGCACAAGCTCGTTGAGCCGCTGCGCCCCCGAGCTGCCGCCCATGATGAGCAGCACCGGTTTTTTGCCCTCAAACCCGGTGAATGCGAGCGCGCGCTGCTCGTCGCCGTCGTACAGCTCCGGCCGGATGGGCGTGCCGGTGTGCACCGCGCGCCTGCCGGTGATGTGCTTTTCCGTGTCCGAAAACGTGACGCAGACCGTGTCCGCAAACCGGCAGGCAATGCGGTTTGCAAGCCCCGGCGTATAGTCCGACTCATGCGCGACGACCGGCGTTTTGCCCGCCGCCATGACGACCGGCACGGACACAAACCCGCCCTTGCTGAAGATGACGTCCGGCTTGACGGTCTTGATGATGTGTCTGGCCTCCACCATGCCGGCGATTACGCGGAACGGGTCCGTAAAATTCTTCCACGAGAAATACCGGCGCAGTTTGCCGGAATCCACGGCATGGTAGGTAACGCCCGGCAGCGCGCCGATCAGCTCCCGCTCAATGCCGTCCCTGGAACCGATGTAATCGATCTGCCAGCCCTCTTTTTGCAGGCGCCGGATGAGCGCGATGTTCGGCGTCACATGCCCGGCCGTGCCGCCGCCGGTAAACAGAATGCGCATACAACCTCCATCAGGAAGGGCGGTTTTCAGCCGCCCTCTTCGTTTTGTTTCTATTATACTCCATTTCGCTCCCCTTTTCTTGCAAAGAAGAGCGATTTTGGCGTTTTTTCCTGCGGTCGCGGCCGGATTATTCCTCCACGGTCAGCTTGAGCCCCTCGTTGAGCTCGTCCTTGCGGAGCATCGCGCGGGCGATGTCGAACTTCATCTGGGAGATCTCCGTGTCGCTCGGGATCTTCTGGTTGACGAGATCCAGCTCGAGCATCACGCACACGAGCCGCGCCTCCTCGCTGCTCACGCCGTTGCGCCAGCAGATGAACCAGGCCAGCTCCTCCGTCTTGTCGTTTCCGATCTCCGCCGTGCCCGTCTTCCCCGCCATCGTGTAGCCGAGGTTGAAGAAGGAACCCCTAACGAGGAAGCTCTCCGTCAGCGTATAGGCCGTGCCGTTCGGAATGTACGGGCCGCTGCCCTGGCCGCGCTGGCAGACGCGCTGCAACGCGTAATTGAGCTGTTCCACCGTGCTCTTCTGGAAGGCGTGCTTCCAAACGCGCGGCTCGGTCTTGGATACCTGCGTGTAATCCGTTCCGCTGGCATGCCACACGGAATCCAGCACATACGGTACCATGATGTCGCCGCCGTTGGCGAAGGCCGAAAGGAAGCAGGCCATCTGCAGCGGAGAAACGAGCAGCTGCCCCTGACCGTAGCCCGTGACCGCGAGGTCGTACACGGTCTGCTCGCGCTGCGGCTGCGCCTTGCCGTTCTCGTCGAGCACGAGGTTGCGGCGGCGGTTTGCATAGTCGATGGACTCGCTGCCGTCCTCGTTGATGTACACCATCTCCGAATAGATCTGCGGCACCGCCACCTGCTCCTGCAGCTCAAACTCGATGGCCTCGCGCCAGCCGATCCGGTCGAGGTAGTCGTAGAACCGCTGCCAGCCCAGCCGGAGCGCGCCATAGGCGAAATAGATGTTGTCGGATGTGATGATCGAGTTCTGCATGTTCATCACATACTTGTCGTTGTTGCTGCGCGCCGTGCTCTCGGTTCTGCGGATCGGCCGGCCGCCCGAGACCTTGGGATCGGAATAGCCGGGCGCGATGGACTCCGACGGCGTCCATTCATCCACCTTGATGTTCACCTTTTCCGACTCGGGGAACACATCGTTCATGGTCATCGTGCCCGTTTCCAGCAGGGCGGCGGCGGTCATGAGCTTGAAGGTCGATCCCGGCGGGTACAAGCCCTGCGTGGCGCGGTTGAACAGCGGCATCAGGTCCGCCCCGTGGGCGTCCTTCTCAGCAAGGTATGCCTGCCACTCCTCCTCGGGCATACCGCGGGCAACGTAGTTCAGGTCGAAGCTCGGGAACGAGCTGATCGCCTGGATGGCGCCGGTCGTCGGATTCATCACGATCACCGCGCCGTGGATCGTATCGTCGTACACGATCGTATCGATCACGTTCTCCAGCCGCTCCTGCAATTCCGGGATGATCGTCAGGTGCAGGTCCTTGCCGTCCACGGCGTCGGTGCGGTACAGCACGCCGTTCGACGCGCCCGTCACATCCTGAATATAGGTGAAGCGGCCGTTCGTGCCGGTCAGCTCATCCTCGTACTGCAGCTCGAGGCCGTACTTGCCGACCCAGCTGTCGCCGTTGTAGCGCGTGTCGCCGATCGTTTCGTAATAGATCTGCTCCTTCTTCGTGATGATCGAAGCGTAGCCGAGGATGTGCGCGAGCGACGAGCCGTACGGGTAGTAGCGCGTGGTGCCGTAGTTGGCCGTATCGAGGCCCAGTCCCTTGATGTCGAGGATGGTCTGGGTCAGCGTTTCGGAAACCTCGTCCGGGTAGAAGGTCTGCAGCTTTGCAAAGTCGTTGCGCTGGTTGGCCAGCGCCTTCATCACGTCCTCATACGTCAGCCCCAGCTCCGGGATGTTGGCAACGATCTGCGCAAACTCCTCGCGGCTGTTGTACCGGAGGTATGTCTCGTCCTTCGCCGCCGCGTCCACCGAGGACGGCACGGCGTACACCGTGTAGATGTTCACGTTCTGCGCGTAGGGCACACCGTCGCAGAGGATCTCGCCGCGCTTGGACTGCAGCACGCCGACGCGCACATTGTCGCCCCAATCCATCATGGGGAAGATGAGCTTTGGCGACCAGTCGATCGTCCAGCGGCCGCCGTTGCGGTTGGCCGTGATCTCCATGTCGTCATAGATCAGGTCGTTGCCGTTGTCCGTCTCATGGCCGGTATGGTAGGTGAGCGTATAGCGGACGATGGCGATGACGTCGCCGTCCTCCACATCGGACACGCTGTACTCCATGCCCTGCAGCTGCAGCTCCTCAAAGATGCTCTTGTATTTGTTGATAAACTCCGTGCGGGAGATGGTCTTTTCCACATA
>JAQXRK010000206.1 GCA_029218485.1 bacterium
CCCTGCGCCATGCGCATATCGCCATAGGAGAACCAGGCGCCGGACTTCGTGATGATGCGGCGGTCGACCGCAAGATCGAGCAGCGAGCCCTCGCGGGAGATGCCCTCGCCGTAGATCATGTCGAACTCCGCCGTCTTGAACGGTGGCGCCACCTTGTTCTTGACGACCTTTACGCGCGTACGGTTGCCGACGATCTCGGCGCCGTTCTTGAGCGGGTCGCCCTTGCGCACGTCCAGACGAATGGAGGCGTAGAACTTGAGCGCCTTGCCGCCGGTGGTGGTCTCGGGGTTGCCGTACATCACGCCGACCTTTTCGCGCAGCTGGTTGATGAAGATGACGATCGTGTTGGATTTCGAGATCGCACCGGCCAGCTTGCGCAGCGCCTGCGACATGAGCCGCGCCTGCAGGCCGACGTGGGAATCGCCCATGTCTCCCTCGATTTCCGCCTTCGGCACCAGCGCCGCAACGGAGTCCACCACGATGATGTCGATTGCGCCGCTGCGGACGAGCGCCTCGGTGATCTCGAGCGCCTGTTCGCCGGTATCCGGCTGGGAAACGTACAGATCGTCCACGTGCACGCCGAGGTTCTCGGCATAAACGGGGTCGAGCGCATGCTCCGCGTCGATAAACGCGGCGGTGCCGCCGAGCTTTTGCGACTGTGCGATCACGTGCAGCGCAATGGTCGTTTTACCGGAGGATTCCGGCCCGTAGATCTCGATGATTCTGCCGCGGGGGATGCCGCCTACGCCGAGCGCGTAGTCCAGCGCAATGCAGCCGGTGGAGACGACGGAAACGGCAATCTTTGCGCCCGCATCGCCCAGCTTCATGATCGCACCCTTGCCAAACTGCTTCTCAATCTGACCGAGCGCAATCTCCAGTGCTTTTTCTTTCTCGACACCCATGCGTTGCAACCGTCCTTTTTCCTAATGATAAAATCAGTATATCACGAACATTCGTTCGTTTCAAGCGTTTGTTGCGCCGGAAGAGCCGGCCGGTTTTGCGGCTTTTTCGGTCGTGGGCAGGCCGGAGAGCGCACGGCGCAGCAGGTCGAGCGCATGGAGCGTCGCGCGCGTGCGGATGCGCTCGCGCCCGCCCGAGAGGCGCAGCTCATGCACCTCGGTGCCCGAAGCACACGCAAGCGCGATATAGACCAGTCCCACCGGCTTTTGTGCCGTTCCGCCGTCCGGGCCGGCAATGCCGGTGGTGGCGAGCGCGTAATCGGACTTGGCCTGCAGCAGCAGCCCCTGCGCCATCTCCGCGGCGCACTCGGCGCTGACGGCGCCGAAGGAGGAGAGCGTCTTCTCCGATACGCCGAGCCGGCGCATCTTGGCGTCGTTGGAATAGGTGACCGCGCCTTCCGTAAAGCATGCGGAGCAGCCGGGCACGTCGACGATGGAGGAGGCCACAAGGCCGCCCGTACAGCTTTCCGCAACGGCCAGCGTCTTGCCCTGCTCCAGGAGCAGCCGCACGCAGACGTCCGGCAGCGACTCGCCGTGGGTGCTGTAGACCACCGCGCCGACCCGGTCGGTGATGGCGTCGATCATGGGCTGCACCAACCGTTCGCCCTCCGCTTCATCGGCGCACTTGGCGGTGATGCGCAGCGTGACCTCGCAGGGCTTCACATACGGCGCGATGGTCGGGTTTGTCTGCGCGGAGATGATATCGCGGATGCGGTAGGTCAGCTCCGATTCGCCGAGGCCGAAGATGTGCAGTTCGCGCGAATGCAGCTTGAAGCCGCCGCGGCGCTCGAGATAGGGGATGACCTCGTTCCGAAACATGGGGTACAGCTCGCGCGGCGGCCCCGGCATCAGAATCGCGGCCTTGCCGCCCGACTCCATGATGCAGCCCGGCGCCGACCCGTTCGGGTTTGCGAGGATGATGCAGTCCTTCGGGAAACAGGCCTGCTTGAAGTTGTTCGGCGTCAGCGTAAAGCCGTAGCGCGCCGCGTGCTCGCGCAGATGGGCCTCCTCCCTGGGGTTGAGCTCCAGCTCAAGGCCCAGCGCCTTGGCCACGGTCTCCTTGGTCAGGTCATCATCGGTCGGCCCGAGCCCGCCCGTAAACAGCACGATGTCGGCGCGGGAGAGCGCGGTGTGCACGGCCTCGGTCAGGCGCTCGGGGTTGTCGCCCACGGTGACCTGATGAAACGCCTGGTAGCCCAGCGGCGCAAGGTAGCTTGCGATATACTGCGCATCCGTGTTCGCAACCTGCCCCATCAACAGCTCCGTTCCAACGGAGACGATTTCTGCAATCATGCAGCATGTACCACCTTTCGGTTTTTATACAGATAATCGACCATCGACCAGACGGTCAATACCAATGCGATATAGAGCATGATCCGGTCCATCGGAATGCCGAAGAGCCCGAAGATCGGGTTGTTCAGCAGCACGAGAACGATGGCGATGCACTGCGACAGCGTCTTGTACTTGCCGAGCTTCGCAGCCGCGATCACCACGCCCTTCTCCACCGCGATGAGCCGGAACGCGCTGATGACGAATTCGCGCCCCACAAAGATGATGACAAACAGCGGTTCGATTGCGCCAATGCCCACCAGCATGATGAATGCCGAGCATGTGAGCAGCTTGTCCGCCATGGGGTCGAGCAGCTTGCCAAAATCCGTGACCATGCCGTATTTGCGCGCATACCAGCCGTCGATCAGGTCTGTCACGCTGGCAAACACGAAGATCACCGCCGCAAGGATGTTCCACCACGGCAGCCACCGGTCGAGATAAAAGCAGGCGACGAAGACCGGCACCAGACACATGCGAAGGAGCGTCAAACGGTTGGGCAGATTCATAGCAATTCTCCAATCATATCATAGTTGCGCGCAGCGGTGAGGCGTGCACGGCGGTATGTGCCGACCTGCGCGCTTGCATGCGGGAGCAGGATTCGGCCGTCAACGTCCGGCGCTTCCGCATAGGAGCGGCCGGCTGCGCCGGCGTCGGTCACATCCTCGATGAGCACCTCGACCGTTTCCCCGATGCGGCGCTCGTTGCGCTTGCGGGAGATGCGCTGCTGCTCGGCCATGAGCGTGTCGAGCCGCGCCTGCTTGACCTCCTCCGGCACCTGACCCGGCATGTCCGCTGCGGCCGTACCCTCCTCGGGGGAGAAGGCGAACGCACCCACGCGGTCGAACGGATACTCCCTGAGAAACGCAAGCAGCTCCTGAAACTGCGCTTCGGTCTCTCCTGGAAAACCGACCATCATGGTCGTGCGCAAAATGAAATCGGGCGCATGCTCGGCCACATACTCCAGTATCCGCCGGATGTGCGCGTTTGAACCGCGGCGGTTCATGGCGCGCAGGATGGCGTCGTTCACGTGCTGCAAGGGCATATCGAGGTAGTTGACCAGCTTGTCGTTGCCCCGGATTTCATCGATGAGCGCGGGCGAAACGGTGTCGGGATAGGTATAGAGCACGCGAACCCAGTGCAGCGAGTCGATCCGCGTCAGCCGTTCGAGCAGCTCGGAGAGCCGGGGCACGCCGTACAGATCGCGGCCATAGCCGGAGGTGTCCTGCGCAATGACCGTCAGCTCCGTCACGCCGCCGTCCGCAAGGCGCTTAGCCTCGTCGAGCAGCGATTCGATCGGCTCGCTCGACAGCGGCCCCCGGATGAGCGGGATGGCGCAATAGGCACAGCGGTTGTTGCAGCCGTCGCCGATGCGCAAAAAGGCCCGGTAGGGCGGCGTGGTCAGCACGCGCGGCGAGCCGCAGGCCGCCGTGGGCGCGCTCTCACCCAGCGCCGCGGCGATGCGTGCGGGCAGCTGGTCGTATTCATGGATGCCGAGCAGAAGATCGATCTCCGGCAGCGCCTCGGTCAGCTCCGAGCGGTACCGCTCGGTCAGGCAGCCGGTGGCCACGAGCAGCCGGCAGCGGCCGGATTGCTTTTGCGCGGCAAGCTCCAGTATGGTGTTGATGGATTCCTGCTTGGCCGGCTCAATGAAGCCGCAGGTATTGACGATCAGCACCTCGGCCTCCTCGGGCCGCTGGACAAACGTGTGCCCGGCGGCGCGCAGCAGCCCCATCATGCGCTCGGTATCCACCTGATTTTTACAGCAGCCAAGGGAGATTACGCCGATCGTACTCATGGTTGTTCCTCCGGTTCCTGCGCTTCCTCGGCGCCCTCAACATAGGTTCCGTCGCCGAAGAGCGCCTCAAATTCGCTGCGCTTGATGAGCACGCGCCGCGGCTTGCTGCCGTCAAAGCCGGAAACATAGCCGCTCTGCTCCATCATGTCGATGAGCCGCGCCGCGCGCGCATAGCCGACGCGCAGCCGGCGCTGGATCATGGAGATCGAGGCCTGTCCGCTCTCCAGCACGACGCGCAGCGCCTCGCCGAGCAGCTCGTCCTCCTGCTTGCCCTCGCCGAACACGCCGCCGGTCGCGCCGCCCTTGGCGGCGTTCGACAGATCGGAGATGACCTGCTCGTCAAAGCGCGGCGCCTGCTGCTGATCCCGGAAATGGTTGACCACGCGCTCCACCTCCTCGTCGGAAACGAAGGCGCATTGCAGGCGCACGGGCTTGTTCGCGCCGTTCGGATGGAACAGCATGTCGCCCCGGCCGAGCAGCTTTTCCGCGCCGGTTGTATCCAGAATGATGCGCGAATCGATGCCGGAGCTGACGGCAAACGCACAGCGCGAGGGGATGTTGGCCTTGATGAGGCCCGTGATGATATCCGCCGACGGGCGCTGCGTTGCGACGATCAGGTGAATGCCGGATGCGCGGCCGAGCTGCGCAATGCGGCAAATGCTGTCCTCCACCTCGTCGGGCGCGACCATCATGAGGTCGGCCAGCTCGTCGATGATGACGACGAGCTTGGGCAGGCGCTTTTCCGGGGAGTCCTGCAGCTCATTGTAGCGCGCGAGGTCGCGCGCGCCGAACTCGGAGAATTTCTTGTAGCGCATCGTCATCTCGTTGACCGCCCAGCGCAGCGCGCCGGAGGCCTTCTTCGGCTCGGTAACGACCGGGATGAGCAGATGCGGCAGCGTGCCGAACACCGAGAGCTCGACCACCTTCGGATCGATCAGGATCATGCGCAGATCGGCCGGGGACGATTTATAGACCATGGAGATGATCAGGTCGTTGATGCAAACGCTCTTGCCGGAACCGGTCGAACCGGCGATGAGCATATGCGGCATCTTGGCGAGATCCGCGGTGATGACCTTGCCGCCCGTATCCTTGCCGAGCGCCATCGTGATGGGGGAGGACGCGTTCTGGAATTCGCGGCTCTCGATGATGTCCCGCAGCACAACGGTGACGGCGTTCTTGTTCGGAATTTCGACGCCGACGGCCGCCTTGCCCGGGATCGGCGCTTCGATGCGCACGCGCGGCGCGGCCAGCGCCAAAGCGATGTCGTTCGAGAGCGCGGTGATGCGGTTGACGCGCACGCCCGGCGCGGGCTGCAGCTCAAACCGCGTGATGACGGGGCCAACGGTCACGTTCACGAGCTTGGCGCCGATGTTGAAGCTGGCCAGCGTGTCGATGAGCAGCTTGCCGGTGGCGTTCGGATCCTCGCTGCTGCGGCCGTAGGAGATGCTCGGCGGGTTGAGCAGCGAATAGGACGGCGGAATATAGACCGGCGGCTGTTCGATGACGATGTCGGGCACCGCGTCGGTGTCGCCGCTATCCTCAGCCTTTGCCGGGGTATGCTCGATCACAACCGCCTTCTTCGGCCCGGCGGCCGGTGCGGGCGGCGCAGACTCGGCGGAAGCCGGGTTCAGCGGGGCAAATACGTCCTCCTCTGCGGATGGCGAGGGAGCGGGCGGCGCGGCGGGCGCCAGCGGCTCGACGGTGAACGGGAAGTCCTCGGCCGGCTCCAGCTCCTCCCAGATGGCGTCTCCCTTCGGCAGCGGCGGAACCGGCTTTGGCTGCGACGCGATCTCCGGCGGAGCAATGGTGCGGACCGGCCGGGCATGCAGCTCCGCCTGTCCGATATAGGACAGCTCCTCCCGCGCTGCGGCGGGCGTCTGGTTCTTGACCTTGCGCTGCTCGGCGGATACCGGCAGGTCGGCGGTGAAGGCGTTGAAGTCGGACAGATCGCCGTCGACCTTGCGCCGGGTGCGCGGCTTCTTCGCCGGTGCGGCCGGTTCGGCGGGCACATCCCGCTCCGCCGGCTTCTGGAGATCGTAGACCGGCATGCGGCGCTGCTGTTCGTTCGAGCGGACGCGCTCCACGGCGGTATGCACGGTGCGGTTGACGCGCGCCGACATGTCGCGCAGCGACAGCCGCGTCACCATCAGGATGACGATGAGCAGCGTCGCGATCGAGAGCACATAGGCGAGCGCCGCGCCGCCGAGCTGCTGCAGCGGGTAGCAGAGCAGCGCGCCGATGGCGCCGCCGCCGCGATGCGGATACGCTGCGCCGGTCTGATAGGCGGTGGAGAGATAGGCGATGTAGGGCACGCCCTGATAGGCGGCGCCCTGAGCGGTCTGCGCGAGCGTCATGACGGCCACAACGCCCGTCGCCGTCCAGCCTGTGCTGCCGCTGCTGGTGCCGTGGCTGCCGGCGATGGTCAGAATGCCCGTCGCGAGCAGCACGACCGGAAGCACATAGGCAAACCAACCGCAAAGGCCGAACAGCAGCTCGCTCAAAAATGCGCCCAGCACACCGGTGCCGGAAACGAACAGATATACGCCCAGCAGCACGCCGGCCGCGATGAACAGCACGCCGCGCGCTTCCCGCTGCCGCCGAAGCTGCTCCTGATTGGCCGCGCGCGTCTGTGCCGCCTTCGACGCGGCGCTCCGGTTCGACCGGGGTTTATTCTTTGCACTGGATTTCGTAGCCATGGCTTCACTCCCATAAATAATCACTTTATTATACAGCATCCGGGGCGGAAATGTAAATCCCGGCCGGCGCAGCCCCGCTTTCATGCCGCAGCCGGCCGGCAGATGCGTCTTGCGTGCGCCGTATTCTTGCGCTATACTTAATTTTGAATTCATGCCCAAAACCCGGCGCATTGCGGCGGCGCTTGGGCGCTCACAGGAGAAGGATGGCCGATGCAGATCGTAATTTTGGATGGGTATACGCTCAACCCCGGCGACCTGAGCTGGGACTGCCTGCGCGAGTTCGGAACCCTTTCGGTGTATGACCGCACACCGCCGGAGCTGGCGGCGCAGCGGCTGATCGGGGCGGACATTGCGTTTACAAACAAGACCGTCATCGGGGAGCGGGAGCTGGAGCGCGCGCGCAATCTCAAAATGATCGGTGTGCTGGCAACGGGATACGACGTGGTGGACACCGCCGCCGCGGCAAAGCGCGGCATCGTTGTGTGCAACGTGCCGAGCTACAGCACCTATGCGGTTGCGCAGCACACGTTTGCGCTGCTGCTGGAGATCTGTTCGCAGGTGGCGCATCATGACCGCGAGGTGCATCGCGGGCGCTGGACGCACTGCGCGGACTATTGCTTCTGGGATATGCCGCTGATCGAGCTTTCCGGCAAGACCTTCGGCGTGCTCGGGTGCGGCAGGATCGGCAACGCGGCCGCCGGGATCGCGCAGGCGCTCGGCATGCGCGCGATCGGCTACAGCCGCGGCGCACATCCCGACTTTTGCGGGGAGCGGGTTTCGCTGGACGAGCTGTTCCGGCAAAGCGACGTTCTCTCGCTGCACTGCCCGGCAACGCCGGAAACGAACGGCGTGGTGAACGCGGAGACGCTCGCGATGATGAAGGACGGCGCGATTTTGCTGAACACGGCGCGCGGGTCGCTGATCGTCGAGCAGGACGTGGCACAGGCGCTCGAGAGCGGCAAGCTGTATGCCTGCGCGGTGGACGTTGTGGATCAGGAGCCGATTCCGCGCAGCAATCCGCTGCTGAACGCTAAGAACTGCATTCTGACGCCGCATATTGCCTGGGCGCCGTTTGAGACGAGAAAACGGCTGCTGCAGGTGACGACGGAAAATCTGCGCGCGTTTTTGAACGGCACGCCGATCAACCGCGTCAACTGAGACGGCGGCGACCGGGTGCGGAAATGAGCAGGAAAAGGAGGAGGCTGGTTATGAACAAACGGACGGGACTGGCGGCGCTCCTGTGCGGCGTGCTGCTGCTGTCCGCCGGCTGCAAGGCGCAGGAGGAGATCCAGAACGTGCCGACGCCCAAGGCCGACACGCAGACGGTCATCCTGCGACAGGACTGGCCGGATGAGGAACACACCATCGTGGTCACGGGAAACGGCGAGGTGATCGCAAAGCCCGACTTTGCGACGATTCGCGTCGGCGTGACCGTGACGGGCGATACGGCGGAAAGCGCATCGGCGCTGTGCAAGGAGCGCTTGCAGACGATCCATGACGCGGCGCTCACATTTGAAATGCAGCGCGCGGATATCGCCACCTCCGGCATCGAGATCGAGGCGCGGCGCAAGGAGGGCAGCGACGAGATCGTCGATTATCAGGCGAAGGATACGATCACCGTCATCGTTCGGGATGTGGACAACGTTGGCAGCATCCTCACCACCATGATCGATGCCGGCGCTTCGGAGACGTACGCCGTGTCGTACAGCCTCACGGAGGCCTCGACCGCCTACCGGGCGGCGCTCACGGCGGCCATGCAGGACGCGCAGGAGAAAGCGGGCGTGCTGGCGGAGTCGGCCGGCGTGCGCATCCAGTCGGTCGTTCGCGTGGAGGAGCAGCCCTACGATGAGAGCAAACTGGTCGGCGTGGATTTTGAGAGCAGCGCCATCGCGGTGACGGCAAAGGTCATCGTTACCTATTTAATCGGTTGACTGCTTTAATCGGCTGACAGCCGGTTTCAAAAACTTGATTTGGAAAGCTTTGCGATTTGTC
>JAQXRK010000207.1 GCA_029218485.1 bacterium
GCTTCCAGAATGCGCTCCGTCGAGCGGTAGTTCTGCTCCAGCCGGATGGTCTTTGTGCCGGGAAAATCCTTTTCAAATTCCAGAATATTGCGGATGTCGGCGCCGCGCCAGCCGTAGATGCTCTGGTCGTCGTCGCCGACCACGCACAGGTTGTTGTGGATGGCGGCCAGCTGACGGACGATATGGTATTGCGCCATGTTCGTGTCCTGGTATTCGTCCACAAGGATGTACCGAAACCGGCGCTGGTATTTCTCCAGCACCTCCGGAAAGCGTTCAAACAGTTCCAGCACCTTGAGCAGCAGGTCGTCGAAGTCGAGCGCATTGTTCTGCCGCAGCGCCTTCTGGTAGCGCTGGAACACGTCGATGACCGGCTGTGCAGCGCGGGATTCGCGCAAAAACCGCTCCGGATGCAGCGAGTGATTCTTTGCATCCGAAATGGCAGACGAGAGCATTCTCGGCGTATACACCTTATCGCTCAGATTGAGTTCTTTGATGATGCGTCTGAGCAGCGTCTGCTGATCCGCGTCGTCATAGATGGCGAATGTGCGCTCATATCCGAGCCGCTCGATCTCCATCCGCAGAATGCGCGCGCAGCACGCGTGAAACGTCAGCACCCACATGTCGCTGGCCGCGTTGCCCGTGAGCGACTGAATGCGCTCTCGCATCTCGCCGGCAGCCTTGTTGGTGAAGGTCAGCGCAAGGATCTCCCAGGGGGCGGCGCCCTTTTCCGCAAGCAGATAGGCAATGCGGTGCGTGAGCACGCGCGTCTTGCCGCTGCCCGCGCCCGCAATAATGAGCAGCGGGCCCTCCGTTGTGCAAACGGCTTCGCGCTGTTCCGGGTTCAGCTTTGTTAAATCCAAAATTTCACTCATGATAGCATTATAGCATATCCTTGGCAAAATCCGAAACTTTTTCGGTTTGGCTTGTCAATTCTGCGTTCAACAAGCTATAATAAAACCAACATCATGCAGATATTGGAGGACACGACCTTGATAGGAGTCATTTTCGGAGAGAAAGGTACAGGGAAAACGAAGCAGCTTTTGCAGCATGCCAACCGCACCGCGGCGGGCGCAAAGGGCAGCCTGGTGTTTATCGATGACGATAACAGCTACATGTTTGACCTCAATTCCAGCATCCGGTTTATCAATGCATCGGAGTATGGCATTGAATCGCCCAAGATGCTCTATGGGTTCCTTTGCGGTATCTCCGCGCAGGATTTTGATCTCGAATATGTGTACATCGACGGCTTCATGAATTTCGTTCGCCACGACCTTTCGTCCCTTGAAGGGCTGTTCTCCGATCTGAAAGCGTTTTCTTCCAAACATAATGTCAACATCATCCTGAGCATCAGCGGCAACCGCAACACGCTGCCGCCGTTCATGCAGGAACTGATGCTGGAAACCACCTGAACAGAAGGATAAGTACCCTCATGAAATATTTAAGCACACGCGGCGGCGAGGCCGTTGCTGCGGCGCAGGCAATTGTACAGGGCATCTGCCCGTCCGGCGGACTGTATGTGCCGGCCTCCTTTCCACAGCTGGATGTGGAGTCGCTCTCCGCGGACTATCGGGAAACGGCCTTTGCCGTGATGTCGCGCTATCTCACCGAGACCGACCCGGAAAAGCTGCGCGCCATGATCGCCAGCGCCTATCGCAGCTTCGATGATGAGCGGGTGACGCCCGTCCATGCCCTGACGGATCGCGAGAGCGTTCTGGAACTGTGGCATGGGCCAACGATGGCGTTTAAGGACGTGGCGCTGCAGATGCTGCCCTATCTGATGCGGGATTCCCTGCTGCTGACGGGGGAGGATCGCCAGGTCTATATTCTCGTTGCAACATCCGGCGATACGGGCAAAGCGGCGCTCGCCGGTTTTTGCGACGTGCCGGGCACGCGCGTGCTGGTGTTCTATCCGCACGGCGGCGTTTCGCGCGCGCAGCGGCTCCAGATGGTGACGCAGGAGGGCAGCAACGTCGATGTGTGCGCGGTGCGCGGCAACTTTGACGACGCGCAAACCGGCGTAAAGCGCATCTTTGCGGATGCCGGCGTGAACGAGGAGCTGAACCGGCTGGGCTATCGGCTCTCCAGCGCAAACTCGATCAACTTCGGCCGCCTGCTGCCGCAGATCGTGTATTACTTTTCTTCCTACCGGGCGCTGCGGGAGTCCGGCCGCCTCGCCGCGGGCGAACCGGTGAACTTCTGTGTTCCGACTGGCAATTTCGGCGATATCCTCGCCGGTTACTATGCAAAGCGCATGGGCCTGCCCATCAACCGGCTCATCTGCGCGTCGAACCGCAACCATGTGCTGACGGATTTCTTTGAGACCGGTGTGTATAACGATCAGCGCCCGTTTTTCAAGAGCATGAGCTGTTCGATCGATATTCTGATCTCCAGCAATCTGGAACGCCTTCTGTTTGAGCTGGCCGATCGCAATCTGGATCAGGTGCGCGGCTGGATGCAGGCGCTGTCCGAACGCGGGTGCTACAGCGTGGACAAAGCGCAGCTCACCGTGCTCAACGACATATTCGCCGCCGGTTGGTGCAGCGAGGAGGATACGCTCGAAACCATTCGGCGAACCTATAACCGGTACGGCTATCTGATGGATCCGCATACCGCCGTTGCGCAAACGGTGTATGAGCGGTATGCCGAGGCTTCGGGCGACGCTGCGCAGACCGTGCTGCTGTCCACCGCGAACCCGTACAAGTTCGCATCCGATGTGCTGTCGGCCTTTGAAACGCCCGGTAGCGATGACTTTGAAAACGCCGACCGTCTGCATGCGCTGACGGGTATGCGGGTGCCGGCGGGCCTGTCGGAGCTTCTGAACAAGCCGGAGCGCCATACGGATGTGTGCGACCTGACGGCAATGCGGTCGCGGGTGATTGCGCCCGTCCGATGAAGGGAGACTCCATGGAAAAGCAACACAGGAATGGGAACCGGATCGTCCTGTTTGCAGCGCTGCTGATCGCCGTTGCGCTCGTATCTTCGGGGGTAACGGCGTTTCTGTGTACCCATACCGGTGCCGGTGGAGCGCTTCAACCGCTGGCACAGATGAAGGAGACCATCCAGCGCGCTTTTTTTTACTATGACGAATCGGCCAACAGCGACGAAAAACTGGTCGACGCCGCGCTGCGCGGGATGCTGTCCAGCATTGATGACGATTATGCGCAGTATTATACGGCCGAGCAATATGCCGAGCACCTCAAGTCCAATTCCGGCGAATACAGGGGGATCGGCATCGTGATCGCCGCACCGGATGAAACCGGAAGCCGGATTCAGCGCGTCTATGCCGGCAGCCCCATGGCCGCCGCCGGCGCACAGCAGGGCGATCTCGTGCTTTCCATCAATGGAGAGCCGGTTGCCGAGCTGTCGCTCGACGACATGCTGGCGCTCTTCCATACCGATGAGACCGCAGATGTCCTGCTGCTCAGCCGCAACGGGGAAACCTTTGAAGTCTCGGTGGTGAAAGACATCATCAATGTGCCGTATGTGGAGTATGCGCTGCTTGAGGATGGGGTCGGCTATATCCGTCTCATCGGCTTTGCGGGGCATGTGGTGCAGGAAACAAAGGATGCGCTGGCCAACCTTACGGAGCAGGGCGCAGAGAAGCTGGTGCTGGACCTTCGGGATAACCCCGGCGGCAGCCTCGACGATGTGCTGGACGTCGCAGATTTGTTTCTGGAGCGCGGTCAGCTGATCGTGAGCATTCGGTCCCGCATCGAGGAAACCGAGACCTACTACGCAAAAACCGATGCGGTTTGGAACGGCCCGGTTGTCGTCCTCATCAACGAAAACTCCGCTTCGGCTTCCGAACTGCTGTCCGGGGCGATGCAGGACCACGCGCGCGCGACGGTGGTCGGAACCCAGTCGTTCGGAAAGGGCATCGTTCAAACCTATTTTCAATTGCCCGCGAATAAGGGGTGGGTCAAGCTGACGACCGATGCGTATTATACGCCGAACGATATCTGCATCCATGGCGTCGGGATTACTCCCGATGTGGTTGTGGAGCTTCCCGAGGAATACCGCGGGGCAGCGCTGGAGTCGCTGATGCGCGAACAGGACACGCAGCTGGCGGCTGCGCTCGACATTTTGAAAGGGAATTGAGTATGGAGAGTTTGATTCGTGATCCGCAGCTTGCACCGCTGGGAGAGGATAAGATTGAATGGGCGCGGCGCAACATGCCGCTTTTGGCCGGAATTGAAAAGGCCTTTCTGCGGGACAAGCCGTTTGCCGGGATGCGGGTCGCCCTGTCCATCCATCTGGAGGCGAAGACGGCCTGCCTCTGCCGCGTGCTGGCGGCCGGCGGCGCGGAGATGTTCGTCACGGGCAGCAACCCGCTGTCCACGCAGGATGATGTGGCGGCAGCGCTTGCCTCGGACGGCATGCATGTATTTGCGCGCCATGGCGCTTCGGATGCAGAATATGCCGATTGCATCCGCAAGGTCGTGGCTGCCGAGCCGGATTTGATCATCGACGATGGCGGCGACATCATGCAGATGCTGCTCGCGGAGTTCCCGGATGTTGCCAAGCGCGTGATCGGCGGCTGCGAGGAGACGACAACGGGCATCCTGCGCCTGCGCGCGCTGGAGCGCGATGGGCGCCTGCCGTTCCCGATGATCGCCGTCAATGACGCGGATTGCAAACACCTGTTCGATAACCGCTACGGCACGGGTCAGTCCGTTTTTGATGGCATCGACCGGACGACGAACCTGATCGTCGCGGGCAAGACGGTCGTTGTCGCCGGGTATGGCTGGTGCGGCAAGGGCGTGGCGATGCGCGCAAAGGGCCTGGGCGCAAAAGTGATCGTCACGGAGGTGAATCCGGTGCGGGCCATCGAGGCGGTCATGGACGGATTTTCCGTCATGCCGATGGATGAAGCAGCGCCGCTTGGCGATCTGTTTGTTACCGTAACCGGCGATTGCGATGTAGTTGGCGAAAGCGCGTTTTCCCGCATGAAGAACGGAGCCGTGCTCTGCAACGCGGGGCATTTCGACGTGGAGGTCAATGTCAGGCGACTGAAGGAGCTGGCTGTGGAAACACGGCAGATGAAGCCGAACATCTGTGGCTACCGGCTTTCGGACGGCCGCTGGCTGTATGTGCTGGCGGAGGGCCGGCTGGTCAATCTTGCGGCGGGCGATGGGCACCCGGTTGAGATCATGGATATGAGCTTTGCGATTCAGGCGCTTTCCACACAGTATTTGGCGAGGAGCGGCAAAGAGCTGCCCGCGCGCCTGCATGCGGTTCCCCGCGCCATTGACGAGGAGGTCGCGCGCCGCAAGCTGGATGCGCTGGGCATTTCCATCGACACGCTGACCGATGCGCAGCGCGCCTATCTCGCGTGCGACGCAATTTGAAATTCCTTGTTTACAATTGAGGCGGAAACTGATAATATAATCTTTGTCTATTATGGGTTTTTCCGGCTAGGGAAAACAGTTTCATGTGTATACAAAAGCAAATTGAGGGGGTACCGGAATGAAAGAGTATACCGCAAAGGACATTCGCAACATCGGCGTATTCGGCCATGGCGGCGAGGGAAAGACGACGCTGACCGAAGCGATGCTGCTCAACGCAGGGCTGCTGGAGCGCTTGGGTAAGGTCGAAAACGGAACGACAACGACCGACTTCGATCCGGAAGAGATCAAGCGTACCATCTCCATCAATGCAGCGCTTGCGCCGTTGGAGTGGAAAAACACCAAGGTGAACATCATCGATGCGCCCGGCTTTTTCGATTTCTACGGCGAAGTAACCGCAGCGATGGAGCTTGCAGACAGCGCGCTGATCGTTGTTGGTGCGGTTTCCGGTCCTGTTGTCGGTGCAGAGAAAGCGATGGCCATGTCGCAGAAGATGGGCAAGGCCCGCATGATGGTCATCAACCAGCTTGACCGCGAGAATGCCAGCTTTGAGAAAACGATGGCGGCCATCAACGAGAAGTTCGGCCCGTCCGTCGTTCCGATCCAGCTCCCGATTATCGAAGCCGGCGCCTTCAAGGGCTATGTCGATATCGTGCATATGACCGCCAAGCTGTTCGACGGCAAGGGCGAGAAAGAAGTGGAAATCCCCGCCAATCTCGCAGATGAAGCGCAGGATCTGTACGAGAAGCTGACCGAGGCCGCCGCCGAGAGCGACGAGGAGCTCATGGAGAAGTACTTCGAGGAGGGCGAGCTCTCCCGTGAAGACATTCTCAAGGGCCTTTCCGTTGGCGTTCGCGATGGCATCGTGACCCCCGTCTGCTGCGTTTCCGCCGCGCTGAATATCGGCGTTGCGACGCTGCTGGATATGATGGTCCACTATCTGCCCTCTGCGGATCAGGCGAAGCCGAAGAAGGCGGTTGATGTCAAGACCGGTAATGAGATCGAGATCAAGGCCGATGGTCCGTTTGCCGCACAGGTGGTGAAGACCGTTATCGATCAGTTCGGCAAATATTCGATCATCAAAGTGTACGGCGGCTCTCTCGACGTCAATGTGACGCCCTACAATGCCAATGCCGAAAAGCCTGAAAAACCGGGCACTCCGTACCTGATGCGCGGCAAGAAGACCGTTGCGATGGACAAGCTCAATGCCGGCGATATCGGCGCTCTGGGCAAGCTCCAGTTCACCGCTACCGGCGATACGCTCTGCGATGCGGCCAACCCGGTTCGCTTTGCAGCCATCGACTTCCCGGAGCCGTCCATAAGCCTTGCCGTTTCCGCTAAGAAGCAGGGTGAGGATGACAAGGTTATCTCTGGCCTCAACCGCATCCGCGAGGAGGATCCGACCATCCGCATCGAAAAGAATGCGGAGACCGGCGACGTGCTGATCGAAGGCCTCGGCGAAATGCATATCGATGTGGTTTGCAGCAAGCTGAAGAACAAGTCCAATGTGGAAGCGTCGATTGCGGATCCGCGCATTCCCTATCGCGAGACCATTCGCGCATCGGCGGAAGCGGAAGGAAAGCATAAGAAACAGTCCGGCGGCAGCGGCCAGTTCGGTGTTGTGCAGATGCGCTTTGAGCCGGCCGATGAGGGCGTGGACTTTGAGTTTGTCAACGCGATCGTTGGCGGCGTCGTCCCGAAGGAGTACATCCCTGCGGTAGAAAAGGGTCTGCGCGAGGCGATGGTGCACGGCGTCTTGGCCGGCTATCCGATGGTCGGCGTCAAGGCTACGCTGTATGACGGAAAATACCATCCGGTCGACTCGAAGGAGGTTGCGTTCAAGTCCGCAGCGCGTCTGTCCTATAAGGCGGCCTGTGCAAAGGCTTCCCCGGCGCTGATCGAGCCAATCTATCGCTACGATATCTTCGTTCCCTCGGATTGCGTGGGCGACATCATCGGCGATTTGAATCGTCGCCGCGGCCGCATGCTGGGCATGAACCCCGTGGACGGCGGTACCGAGGTCGTCGCGGAAGCGCCGCTGTCGGAGATGTTCAAGTATGCGACCGACCTGCGCTCCATGACGCAGGCGCGCGGTTCCTTCAAGAAGGAGTTCGTCCGCTATGAGGATGTGCCGGGCAACTTGGCGCAGAAGATCATCGAGCAGGCGAAGCACGACGAAGAAGAGGACGAATAAGAAAAAAGTCAAACATGCAGCAGGGGGCAATCGCCCCCTGTTTTTTGAG
>JAQXRK010000208.1 GCA_029218485.1 bacterium
CGACGGAAACGCCGGTTGCCGGCGCGCTGGCGCTGCTAGCGGGCATCGTTCTGGCATGGCGGGGCGCAAACCTGTTCTACGTTTCGCTCGCGTGCTGCACGGTCGTGTTCGTGGTGGAGCTGCTTCTGTGCCACTGAGCCGGCGACGCGCAAACCATCCGCCGCGACCGCACATGGAGACAGCGGCGCACCGCTTCCTGCCGCAGACCGCGCGCATCGTGCCGGTGCAGTCCGTTGAGACTCCGCTCCTGAGCGCCTGAAAACGCCCCATCCGTACGGACGGGGCTTATTCAGACCGTAAAATAACGGTCAGCGGCAGGGAACATTATGACGCAAAACAGCCCGAACCGCATTGGTCCGGGCTGTTCGTCTCACAGCGTACCTATACCGGCTTGCTTCCGAACGGAAGCGCGTCCTTCGGGTTCCTTCGCGATGCCGGTCGGTTTATTCTTCCGGCGCTTCCAGCCCTCGCAGCGGACGGTGACCCGGCTTTTTCCGCCGATCGTGCAGGTGAACATCGTTAAATCCCAGTCGCCGCTCACCATGCCCTCGATATCCGTCGGCGCAAGCACCTCGGTTTCTTTCACCGCGTAGGAAAAGACATTGCCGGCAGCGTCCTTGAAGATCACGCTATCCCCCGGCTGCAGTTCTTTCAGGTTTCCAAAGTGCGCCTTGTAATTATGGGCGCAGATGATCAGGTTGTCCAGATAGGTGGAGCCCTGATAGCGGCAGGGGGAAATCTTCATTTTGGGATAGCTCCATTCACTCATAATGGGAAGGGAGATTTCCAGCGAGGGGATTTCCAGCGTACCGATATAGTCCTGCCCCTTGATCTTGACTACCGGCATTTCCATATCCGGGTTCAGCACATACTCGGGCAAAGGCTCCGTTTCCTCCAGCGCTTCGGTGCTTTCCGGGCCGGCTGGCGATGGCTTCGGCGCGGGGGCAGGGGAAGGGGTTACAGCCGGCATTTCCTGCAGGATGATTTCGGCGCTGACCTCCGCACGGTGCGCGTCCCACAGATTATACGCTCCAAGGCAGAGGGCTGCCGCAATCAGCAGCAGCCCTCCAAAGATCAGGATTTTATTCTTCATTTCCGCTCAGATGCTTCCTGCCATTGCGATTGCGGGTCGCGATCCCGGCAACAATGAAGGCAACGCCCAGAATGCTCAGCATCCATACGGGCCACCAGGACTGTCCGCTCTGGGGCAGACTGGGCGTCGAGTCGCCCGGAGCAGGCGTGGCAGGCGCACTGTTCTTCTCCCATACAGCCGAATAGGTGGCGTCGCCTTCGACCGTGGTGGCAAGATCGGGGTTCCAGCCCTCGAAGGTGTAACCCTCGCGGGAGGGGGTACCGCTGAACGCAGGGGTCGGGTCGCCGGCCTTCAGATTGCTCGTGGTCTGATCGGCAAAGATAACCTCGCCGTCAACGCCGTCCGTGTAGGTGACGGTGTAGGTAATGGACGGGGTAGGCGGCGTGTTCGCCTTCCAAACGGCATATATGGTCTTCGTTACCGAACCACCGTTATATCCCGGTATCGATGCGGCCGACACCAGGCAGGAGCTGCCGGGCTGATACTTGGCCGTTGTTGCGCTCGCAGTGTCGGCCCAACCCAAGAACGTGTATCCGTCACGCACCGGCAGGCTGCTGGATACGGTGAACGAATGGCTCTTTTCGTATTTGCTGTTCGTTCCATATGTTTGAGCCGCAGGCGCATTCATTCCGCCGTTGGCGTCATACTGCAGCGTAAAGTTCACAGATATTTCGTTGTGTCACCGCCGCCGGGGGTGACACAGTTGAAATAATAGCACGCGCTGCATCCTGCAGGGGAAAGCTGCGCGCTGGCACCTTCCGATTTGCTGCCATCGCCCTGTCCGGCCCATGAAATATAGCCCAGGGAATAGCTTGCAATGTTCCACAATAGTAATTATGGCACAGATCCAGTTAATTTTGTAAATATTTTTTGCATGGATCCGGTGGTTTTTCTATCCCTTCCGGCTGCCTGATAGCACATCCGGCGCCGCAAAACCGGTGCTTTTCAGCCGCCCTGCTTCAGCACATCCGCCCGCCGGCCGCTGTGCGCGCTGCTGAGCAGCCCATATCTCTTCGCTGTTTTCGCAGCAGGATTTATATAGCCGGCGGGCAAATTTCCTGCCGAACCGGGGCATCCCCACAGCGCATCGCAGCAGACGATGCCGGACACGGCAGCTTTCAAAACCATGTCCGGCATCCTTCCTTCAACCTCGCAAGACGGCCGCCCATCCATGGTGCATTTTGCAGTCCCCGTTTGATGGGCGGCCTCTGGTCGGGTGGGGGCTCTTTGCCCCCTGCGCTGTTTTTATTTTGCCAGTACGCCGGTAAAGCGGCGGATGGCGGTGAGCTGCATGGCCGACAGCTTGGAGATTTTGACCACATCGCCGGTTCGCGGCGAGTGGATGAACTGGCCGTTGCCCACATAGATGCCGACGTGCGATACCGGCGAGTTGAACGCAACGAGATCGCCCACCCGGAGCTGGCTGTAGGGCACCGCGCGGCCGGCTGCCGCCTGCTCATAGCTCACGCGCGGAATGGTGATACCCGCCTGACGGAACGCATACTGCGTGAGACCGGAGCAGTCGAATCCGGTGGAGGGGCTGGTACCGCCGTACAAATAGGGGAGCCCGAGGTGTGCCTTTGCCGCGTTGACAACGGTCTGGACGCGCTGCGCCTCCGCGGATACCTGACCGAGCGTGATCTTGCCCGCGATGCCGTCGACCGTCAGGCCGTTCCGCCGCTGATACTGCCGGACGGCGGCGTCGGTCAGCCGGCCGAAGATGCCGTCGGCGCGGTCGTTCAGGTACCCGAGCAGGATGAGCTGTTCCTGCAGCTGCTTGACCGCGCTGCCGCGGCTGCCGCTGCGGAGCAGCGTCGTGCTGCCGGACGAGGGCGCGGTCTGCAGGGAAACATAGGTCTTGTAGACATAGCCGGAGAGGTCGCCGTACGTCACGGCATACCAGTTGCCGCTCTCGCCCGTCACGCGGACATTGTCGCCCCGGTACAGGTAGGTCAGGCGCGCGGTGGCCGTGGAGGGGCCGGTGCGCAGGTTCACGTCGTTGCCGGTGATCGTACCGGCAGTATCCGCCAACGCGATCGTGGGCAGCAGAAGCATGGCCAGCGTCAGCAACAGCGCAAGAACTCTTGTTTGTTTGTGCATTGCAAACACCTCCTTGCCGCCATATTATCATAAAAAACAAAAAAATCGGCAAACACCCGGGAGTGTTTACCGAACCGAAACAACATTGGAATACGCTGGAAAAGTTTCGCGCTTCAGGCGGGAAACAGCGCATAGACGCACATGCCCGCGCAGAGCACGAGATAGCAGATCATGCCGGGATTGCCGAAGATCAGGCGGCCGTCGCGCCGGGACAGCGGCTCCGCGCCGGGCGCGAACGAGGCGTGCTTTACCCCGCCGGCGAACAGCACGATGCCCCAAATATACAGCGCGATGAGCGCAAACGAGAGCATGCCTGCCGCGACCTCCCCCAAGGCTTCGATCAGGAGCGGGAGCAGAACGCCGCTGAACAGGTTGACCGCCATGTGCAGCAGAATGGTATAGCCAAGCTGCCGTGTGCGGCAATACAGATAGCCCAGCAGCAGGCCGATGCCGAACGCATAGAACAGCTGGCTGAAATTGCCGTGCAGCAGCCCGAACACCAACGCCGAGACGAACAGCGTCGTCCGGTCGCCAAAGCGGTGCAGCCGGTCGATCAGGAGCTTGCGGAACAGCAGCTCCTCGACCACCGGGGCGGCAATGCCGATGCATACGATTTGCGGCAGCAGCGCGCCGTCGAGCAGGCTCTCGAGCGGGTTTGTGGGGGAGAGCCCGGTCAGCAGCGTGAACAGCTGCTGAACCATCTGCCCGATCAGGTTGCCCGCAAAGCCAAGGCCGAAGCACATCAGCAGGCAGCGCATCCAGCCGGAGGCGGTCATACCGGCCCGCGGCCAGTTCTCGCGCGGAAGCGGCCGCAGCAGCAGCACGAGCAACGGTGCACCGACCAGATACTGCGGGATCGACGAGTATAGATACAGCCCCCAATCGGAGCCGTTGACCCATTTCAAAAACGCGGGGGACAGCGCTGCGAGCATCTGTACCGCCATCGTTGCGAGCATATAGGCGCATACGGCAAAGCCGATGCGGGAGAACACGCGGCGCAGCGCGCGCTGCCGGCCGGAGCCGGAACCGCCCTCCGGCGCATCGCCGCATGGCCCGGCACAGTCATCCGGAGCGGCTGGGCGGCCTTCGCACGAAACAGGCGCATCCTCGCACGACCCGGTACAATCGTGCGGAACAGTGGGGCAGCCTTCGCCCGAAACAGGCGCATCCTCGTACAGCCCGGCACAATCATCCGGAACAGCGGAGCAGCCATCGCCCGGGCACGGCGCATCGCCGCAAGAGCCGGCACAATCATCCGGAGCGGTGGGACAGCGATCGTCCACAACGGGCACATCCTCGCACGATCCGGCACAATCATCCGGAGCGGCGGGGCAGCCTTCGTCCGGGCACGGCGCATCCTCGCACGACCCGGTACAATCGTGCGGAACAGTGGGGTAGCGTTCGCCCGAGTAAGGCGCGTCCTCACGCAGCCCGGTACAATCTTCCGGAGCGGTGGGACAGCGATCGTCCGCAACGGGCATATCCTCGCACGATCCGGCACAATCATCCGGGATGCTGTTGGAGCAAGCGCCGTCCATACACTCCGCACGGCATTCCGCGCAGGGATCGGGCGGCGCCGATGGCGCGCCCGGCACGGCGGCGGGCGTTCGGGTTTCCGGCGAATCACACGCGCTTACAAACATGCTGAAACATTCCCTTTCTTTCGCTGGCCGGTCCGTCCGGCGGGTCAGGATGCGAGCGCCTTGTCGATGGCCTGCGCCAGCTGGTCGGCACAGCTCGTGTTCTTGTAGCCGCAGCGGTTGCCGCGCAGCAGCGCCGCGACCTCCGCCGCCGGCTTGCCCTCCACCAACAGGCCGATGGCCTTCAGGTTGCCGTCACAGCCGCCGAGAAAGGCGACGTTTTTGAGAATACCGTCCTCAATGTCAAACGAAATGCGCATGGCGCAGACGCCGCGGGTATTACAGGTATAGTGCATACTACAGGTTTTCCTCCATGTTGAGATTCTTTGTCGGCCGCTTGCCGCCATGCGCGGAGCAGAACCGGGCGAGCAGACGGCGGCTCACGGGCCGTTCAAACGCGTAGGTGATGAGCGCTGCGAGGGCGATTGAGAGCGCGAGCACGAGAAGCGTATACTCCCATTGCCAGACGCGGTTGCCCGCCATGTTGGGCAGGGTGTCGCCCTCCCAGTACGGGATGCGCCAATTCTTCAGACGAACCGCAAGCCACTGGTGCCAGATGTACAGGTTGTACGAAATGGCGGCCAGAAAGCGCATGACCCGGTTGGAAAACACCCACCGCAGCGCGCGGCAGGAGAACGCCAGAGACAGGATCAGCAGCAGGAACACGGCCGAGAGCAGGAACCGGTATTCCGCCTGAAACACCTGTATCGGGTTTGCGTAGGCCGCACCGTTTTGGAACACGGCGATGAGTGCCACGCTCCCGGCGGCCAGCAGCGTTCCGGCCGCGCTGAGCGTGCGCCGCTGCCACGGCCGGGAGAAGCGCCGGAATGTCCGGCTGAGCAGCACATACAGCCATGCGCCGGCCATGCCGTTGGCAAACACGCCGAAAAAGGCGATGAGCTGGTTGAGCGTCATGCGCAGGCTGTCCGGGTTTGGCAGTGCGTAACAGCGCAGGTACAGCTCGGACACCGCCGCCATGGCAAGCCATGTGAGGAGGGGCCGCTTGCGAAACGCTTTGGCCAGCAGCGGAAACAAAAGGTAAAACTGCATCTCGATGGCCGCCGTCCAGAGCACCACGTTGATGCGCGTGCCGATATAGGTGTCCATGGAAAAGGTCTGCGTGAATGTGAGCGTGGCGATGAGATCCCGCCACATCGATCTGGCCGTCGCATACGCGCCGCTCGGCAGCGCATAGCAAAAGAAGACCACCAGCACGCACAGCAGATAGGGCGGCAGAATGCGGATGAGCCGTTTTTTATAGAACAGCCGCCAGTCCGGAACGGGTTCGCCGAGCAGCGCGGCACGCGCGTGCGGCAGAAACAGGCAGAACGCGCTTATGAGCAGCATCAGGTCCACGAACAGATAGCCGGTGCGCGGCACGGCATCGAGGTTGATCCGCGTGATCCCCAGCCATGAAAGCCACGGGGTCTCGAAAATGGGTATCAGCCAGCTCTGCTGCCAGACATGAAACCAGAACACAATGAGGATGGCCGCGGCGCGGACACCGTCGAGCACATCCACATGCGTAAAATCGATGCGATTGTCGTTTTCCTGCGCATTCATGCAGCTATTATAGCATAGCCGCGCGGCGCTTACAACGTTTGCAGCAGCTCCACCGTGCGCTCAAGGTGCATCCCGCGCGACCCCTTGACCAGGATGGTATCGCCGTCGCGCAGCAGCAGGGGCAGGATGGAGAGCAGCATTTCCTGCGTCTCAAAGTAGCGCACGCGGTGCGGCGCAAGCGCATGCGCGCCGAGGAACATCTGCTCGGAGCACGGGCCGACGCAAACGATCAGCTCCACGCCGTGCATGGCCGCGTACATGCCGACCACCTCGTGGAACTCATCCGCCTGCGCGCCAAGCTCCAGCATATCGCCGAGAACGCAGACGTGGCGGCCCGGCGTGCGCTCGAGCACATCGATGGCGGCCATAACCGAGGTCGGGTTGGCGTTATAGGTGTCATCGAGCACGGTAAAGCGCGCGGTCTTCTGGATGTGCATGCGCCCGGCCGTCGGCCGGAACGACTCAACGCCCTCCCGGAGCTGTTCGAGCGGCATGCCGAGCGTAAGCCCCACCGCAACGGCGCAAAGCGCGTTATAGATCATGTGCCGCCCCGGCGCGGGGACGCGCATGCGCAGCCGCTGTTCGCCGCAGCACACGGTAAACGCGCTGCCGTCAAGGCCCTGATCCTCCTCGTCCACGGCACGGACGGCGTTGTGCGCCTGAAAGCCGAAGCGGATGGCGTCCGGCAGGCGGATGAGCATGTCGTCGTCACCGTTGACGACGACCGTGCCGCCCGGGCGCATGTGCTCGAGCATCTCGGCCTTGCCGTGAAAGATGTTTTCCCGCGTGCCAAAGAACTCGATGTGCGCAACGCCCACGTTCGTGAGCACGCAGATCGTCGGCTGCACCATGGCGGCAAGGCGGCGGATTTCGCCCGGATGGTTCGTACCCATCTCGATGATGGCGAGCGTGTGCTCCGGCCCGAGCTGAAACAGCGTGAGCGGAACGCCCGTCTGGTTGTTCAGGTTGCCGGGCGTTTTGAACGTGCGGTAGTGCCGGGACAATACGGCATCGAGCATCTCCTTGGTCGAGGTCTTGCCGGCGCTCCCGGTGACGCCGATGACCGGTATGGAAAACTTTTCGCGGTAGTGCTTCGCGAGCTGCTGCAGCGCCTCTAGCGTATCCGGCACGAGGATATACGGCTCCGCTTCGAGCGGGCGATCGGTCAGCACGCACAGCGCGCCGTTCCTGCGCGCGCCGTCGATGAAGGCGTGGCCGTCGTGCACCGCGCCGATGATCGGCACATACAGCGCGCCGGGCGCGGCCTTGCGGCTGTCGATACACACATCGGTCACGGCCTGATCGAGCAGCGCCGTATCGCCATGAAACTTGCCCTGGCAGGCCAGCACGGCCTCGGATAGCGGAAAGGCGATCATGCGTCCGCCTTCCTTTCGGAGAGGGAGACGATGCGGTCACACAGCGAGGGGTAGTCGATGCCGGCGGCTGCGGCCTCCTGCGGCAGCAGGCTCGTGGGCGTCATGCCCGGCAGTGTGTTCGCCTCCAGACAATAGACCCCGCCGTCCGGTGTGAGCAGAAAATCAATGCGCGCGTATACCGACAGGTGGAGCACCCGGCCGGCCTTCTGCGCAAGCGCCTGGATGCGCGCGGTGGTCGCTTCGTCGAGCCTTGCGGGCGTGATCTCCTCCGTCCAGCCGGACTGATACTTGTGCGCGTAATCATAAAAGCCGTGCCGCGGAATGATCTCGATGAGCGGCAGCGCTTCATCGCCGAGCACACCGGCCGAGAGCTCGCGCCCCGCGATATACTCCTCGACGAGCACCTCATCCTCATAGCGGAAGGCGTCCAGCAGCGCTTCGTCACACTCCGCCTGCGTATGCGCAATCGCGATGCCGATGGAGGAGCCGCCGCAGCATGGCTTTACGACGCAGGGCAGCTGGATCTCCGGTACCGGTTCGCCCCGGCGCAGCAGCACGCCATCCGGCACCGGCACGCCCGCACCGCGAAGCAGCTGCTTTGTGATCCACTTGTGCATGGAGACCGCGCAGCCGAGCGAAGAGCTGCCCGTATAGCGGATGCCGAGCAGATCGAACAGCGCCTGCAGCTTGCCGTTCTCACCGTCGCCGCCGTGCAGCGCCAGAAACGTGATGTCCGCGGCGCGGCAAAGCTCAATCACACCGTCCCCGATGGAATCCGAGAGCCCGTGCGCGCGGCTCCGCTTCACCGCATCGAGGTCCGGCGCGGTCTGCTCAATCGTGTGAGAGACGTCGCTGGGCACGCTGGAGAACGCATCGAGCGGGTTTTGCGGCAGGTCGGGCCGGCCGAGAAACAGGTCGACCAGACAGACCCGGTGACCGCGGCTTTGCAGCGCGGCGGCGATCTTTGCGCCGGAGGAGAGGGAGACATCGCGTTCGGGGGAAAGCCCGCCCGCCAGGATAACGATATTCATAGAGAACTCCAATCCAACTTGATCGAGTGGCCGCCGGTGAGGGCGCCATGCGGTCATAATATACCATTTCTATTTTATATCACGTTTGCCGCCGGAGGACAAGGTGTTTTCCGCCCGGGAAAAAAACTTCCGGCCAAATGGTTTTCCAGGGTGTAAACCGAGCCTGCACTATAGTATACTGTTACCATGAGAAAAATGTGGAAAAAAGTCGTCGCGCATCGCATTGCTGAGCCGCACGCCGGACAGCGGCGCTCCCGTATGCCGGGCGCCCTGCGGGCGGCCGCGCTGGCCGTCGCGCTGCTGCTCCTGATCGGCTGCACCGGCTGTCAGCGCACCACCGACCTGTTCAATGAAACATGGGAGGAATTTTTCGCGCTGCTTGCCCGCCCGGAGCCAACGGCGGCAGCGGCCACGCTTCCGCCAGAGACGCCCGCGCCCGCGCCGGATTTGTCGGCCGTGCATCCGGGTATTCCGTTTTCCCAGATGGCCTACGAGCGGCCGGACACGGAGGCGCTGGCCGACCTGCTGAGCGACCTGCTGTTCGACATGGAGCGCGGGGCGGACGAGGAGGCGCTGCTCGATCGCTATGATGAGGCGCTCAGCCTGTACAACGCGGCGGACTGCCAGCTCTCGCTCTGCTATGTGCTCTACGCAAAGGACGTCACGAACACCTATTACCGGGACGAATATGCCAGCCTGTATACGGCTTTGACGGAGCTGGACCTCACCATGACGGAGGTTTCCGTTGCGCTGCTCGACAGCGGGAGCGGTGCGCGCGAACACTGGGGCGATTCCTACGCGGAGGCGGTGATCGCCGGCGCGGATCTCAACAGCCCGGAAATCCAGCCGCTGCTGGAGCGGGAGCAGACGCTCACCATGGCGTATGACGAGCTGCTCTCCTCGTTTTGCCTGCAGGACGGCGGCAGAACCTACACGATCGAAGAGATCGGCGCGCTTGCACCGGAGGATTACGAGGAGTATGTGCGCCTGTACGACGCGTATGCCGCCGCGCTCAACCGGGAGGCGGGCGCGATCTTCCTGGACCTGCTCGCCATCCGCCACGATATCGCGGCAAAGCTCGGCTACGGCAGCTATGCGGCCTACATGTATGATTGCTACGGCCGCGACTATTCCATAACCGATGCAAAGGCGCTGCAGGACGCGGTCAAGCGCTGCCTCGTGCCGGTGTACGAGGATGCGGTGATGCGCCAGTATATGGGCGGCAGCGCACTGATGAACAAGACATATACGCAGCCGGTGTTCCTCAAAGCGCTGCGCGCGGCGGCGGCCGATTTTTCGCCGCAGCTGCTGGAAGCGCTCGACTATATGCTGCAATACGGGCTTTACGATTTTTCGCCGGATCCCAACAAGATGGAAACGAGCTTTACTACCTACTTTTCGAGCTACGATGCGCCGTTTATGTTTACCGCATGGACGAACTCGTTTACCGATACCGGTACCGTGATCCATGAGCTGGGGCACTATACCAACTATTATCACAACGCCGCCGTTGGCTGGAGCGTGGCCGACCCGCTCGATCTGGCGGAGGTGGATTCGCAGGGGCTGGAGCTGCTCATGATCCCGTATTACCCGTCCTTCTACGGCAAAGACGCGTCTTCGGCGGAGCTGTACCGGATGGCGGATGCGATGTACGCGGTGCTGACCGGCTGCATGGAGGATGAGTTTCAGCAGCTGGTCTATGCCGACCCGGGGATGACGCTCGAGGAGATGAACGCGCTGTACCTGCGCCTTGCCGAAGAATACGGCTTTGCAGAGCTGTACGGCTTTACCGGGACGGAGTGGACGATGATTCCGCACACCTTCCAGTCGCCGATGTATTATATCAGCTACGCCGTGAGCATGATCCCGGCGCTGGAGCTGTGGGAGCGCTCGGCAACCGATGCGGCGGCCGCCCGCGAGGCCTATTTTGAAATCCTCAACCGCGCGCCCTACGCGCAGTTCCGTCAGACGGTCCAGTCGGCCGGCCTGTCCGACCCGCTGCAGCCGGAAACGATCGAACGCATTGCGGAGGTGCTCCATCGTGCTTATGGCTTCTGATGCGACCACACAAAATGGCGCCCGGCTTTTTGCGCGCCGCTGCCCCGCCTGCTTTCAGCCGGTGGGGCTTTTCGCCGTTCGCTGCGGCGCATGCGGCTACAGGCTTGTGCGGCGGCATGACGGGGGAGCGGACGGCGCGGTGGAGATGGGCGCGGTGCTCTCCGGGCGGTACCTCGTCGGCCGCCTGCTGCAGATTTCCGACAAAGAGACCGTCTATGCCGGCTTTGACAGGCGGACGGAGCGCGTTGTGCGGCTGACGTCGGCCCCGGCGGAGGGGTGGGATCGGGCGGCGCTGTCAGACCATGCGCAGGCGCTCATGAGCCTTGCCGGCTGCGCCGCGATCGTGGCGCCGGACGAGGTGTGGATGGAGGAGGACAGGCTGTTTGCCGTTTCGCAGGCACGGGGAGAGCCGCTCTCCGAGGGCGGCCGCAGGATCGGCGATGCCGGCATGCGCCGGTGCCTTGCGCGGCTTACGGACGCGCTGCTGGTCGTGCACAGCCTCGGCGCCCAGCCGGAGGGGAATGCCGTGCACGGCGCGCCCTGCGCCGAAAACCTGCTGCTCACGGAGGATGGCGCGCTTCGCCTCGTGCTGCCGCTGCTGCCGCACTTTGGCGAACCGGCCGATGATATCCGCGGCTTTGGCGGCGTGCTGCTGCCGCTCGGGATGGCGCTCTCCCCGGCCGTGGAGGCGATTCTCAGCCGCATGTGCGCGGGCGGCTACACCTCGGTGCTGGAGATCAAGCACGAGCTCAACTGCCTGTAAAGCGGGCACGATTTATAAAAGTGAGGAAAGAAAATGAAGGATGAATTCTATATGGAGAAGGCCATAGCGCTGTCGGAGGCGGCCGTTGCGCATGGAAACGAACCGTTTGGCGCGGTTCTGGTTAAAAATGATGAGATTGTGTTTACAAACGAAAATCAGATCTACACCAGACACGACCCGACATTTCATGCGGAATTCGGGCTGATCCGGGAATTCTGTGCCTCTGCGGGCGTGACCGATCTGCAGGAATATACGCTGTATTCCAGCTGCGAGCCGTGTTTTATGTGCAGCGGCGCGATGGTCTGGGTAAAGCTGGGCAGGCTGGTCTACGGCGCCAGCAATACGGATTTGGAAAACATTTTGGGGAACGAGGGCTGTGACTGCTCCAAAATGGTGTTTGAAAACTCGTTTTGGAAGCCGGAGGTGACGGCTGGCATTTTAAGGGAAAGAAGCATGGAGGTTCTTGCGTCCTATTTCAAGGCCCACAAGAAAGGGTAAAACGGACGGGGTTGCCGGGCGATCGCAATCCCCCAAAAACGAAAGATCACATTTTCGTGCCGGGAATATCGCGCCATGCGCGATCTTGCAGCGCAGCAATGCGTTTCCTTACAGAGGGGAGGCTTGGCGCGGCGTACCGGCACTCAAACAATCATCCTCCGCATGGACAGCGCATGCGGAGGATGATTGCTTTACGGATATTGGCCGGTTGTGCGCAAGGCGCGCTTGTGCTTATTTCAGGTTTTCCGGGTTCAGGCACTCGAGCTCGGGCAGAACGAAGCGGCCGTCCTTGCGGATGAGCACATCGTCAAAGTACATCTCGCCGCCGCCGTATTCGGGCGTCTGGATCAGAACGAGATCCCAGTGCTGGGAGGATCTGTTGCCGTTGTCACACTCGTCGTAGCAGGAGCCGGGCGTGAAGTGGAACGAACCGGCGATCTTTTCGTCGAACAGCGTGTCCTTCATCGGGAACGTGATGAACGGGTTGACGCCAATGGCAAACTCACCGACGTAGCGCGCGCCCTCATCGATGTCGAGCTGCTGGTTGATGCGCACGGTGTCGTTGGCGGTCGCCTTGACGATCTTGCCGTCCTTGAACTCAAAGCGGATATCGGTGTAGGTGAAGCCGTTCTCCAGCGAGGGCGTGTTGTAGCTGATGACGCCGTTGACGCTTTCGCGCACGGGCGCGGTGAACACCTCGCCATCCGGAATGTTCAGCTTGCCCGCGCACTTGACCGCGGGCAGACCCTTGATGGAGAAGCTGAGATCGGTGCCCGGGGCGACGAGGCGCACGCGGTCGGTCCGCTCCATCAGCGCAACGAGCGCGTCCATCGCCCGGTCCATCTTCGAGTAGTCGAGGCAGCACACGTTGAAATAGAAGTCCTCGAACGCCTCGGTGCTCATGTCCGCCATCTGCGCCATCGACGGGGACGGGTAGCGCAGGATGACCCACTTCGTCTTCGGTACGCGGATCTGGCCATGCACCGGCGTCCAGTAATAGGTCATGTAATCGTTCATCTTGTCGGACGGCACATCGGCCATCTCGCTGCTGTTGCTGCCGCCGCGCACGCCAATGTAGGCATCCATGGAAGCCATGACAGCGCCGTCCCATTCCGCGCGCTTTTTGAGCTGCTCAACGTTGCAGCCGAGCAGGAGCTCGCGGTCGAACGCCTTGTCGGAGAGCCACAGGAACGGGTTGCCGCCCGCCGCATAGACCTCCTTGATGAGCGCGCGCGTGAGGTCCTCGTTGCCGCCGATGGACTCGATGAGGATGTTTTCGCCGGGCTGCAGGTCGCAGGAAAACGTGACCAGACCGTGCGCCAGTTGCTTGATTCTCGGATCGAACATTCGTCAAATACCTCCGTGTTGCATTTTCTTATGCTCCGGCTCCATTATCCCACCATTTTGCGGGAAAATCCAGCCCGTTCAAACATCGACATTATAGATTTTTTTGACGTGTGCGCCGCCCGGCAGCATGACGAACAGCACGCAGACGATATTCAGCGCCATCGCCGCGAGAACGACCGGCCTTGCGGGCAGCAGCTCGCCGACCGCACCAGCGGCCAGCTGGCCGATGATGCCGCCGAGAATATTGAGCATCTGGAAGATGCCGTTGAACCGGCCGCGCATCTCATCGGCAACATAGCTCTGCGTGCCGGAGATGCGGATGTTGAAGCTGGTCACGCCGAGTATGCCGACGAGCAGATTGAACGCGAGCATGACCGGGAACGGCATGTAGAGATACGTACCGTCGAGCACGCTGATGGTGAGATAGACGAAGATGGCGATCTGGAATTTGCGGTGCACCGGATATTTGAACCGGTAGTGGATGACGCCGCCGATGAGCCGCCCGGCGGTGGCGACGGACATGATGACGGTATATTGATCGATCCCGGTGGTTCCGAGCGAGCGGAAATAGGGGAGCACCAGCGTGCCAACGATGCTTGAGCACAGCGTTGTGCAGAAGAAGTATGCTGTGATCGTGGCCAGACCCCGCTCCCGGCGCAGGTAGTCGAGACCGTCCTTCAGATCGCTCCGAAAGCGCCGGAACCGGAACGGCTCAGCCGTTCGCCGGGCGGCGTGCGCTTCCACGGCGCGGATGCGCGTTTCAAACAGGGCGGCGACAAGAAAGCTCGCCGCGTTGAACAGAAACAGCGGCGCAATGCCGATCGTGCGGTAGCATACGCCGGCGATCGGCACCATGATCGTCGTTGCGAGCGGATAGATCAGGCTGGAGATCGAATAGGCTCTGGCAAAGTTTCCCTTGCTGATCAGCGTCGGATACAGGCTTTCGTAGGCCACGGTATAGACGCTGTCGATCGCACCGACGAGCATGGCCAGCAGCAGGAACAGGCCGTATTGAAACAGGTCGAGCCGGACAAGCGCGTAGATCACGAGAAACAGGCCGGCCGAGATAAAATCGAGCGTATAGATGACGCGCTTGCGCTCGAACCGGTCGAGGTACGGCCCGGCCAGCAGCGGCAGAATGATGCGCGGCAGGCTGTAGCAGATCATATACAGGGCGTACAGCAGCACGGATTCCGTATAGTCCAGCACCAGCAGACCAATGGCAAAGCCGGACACGGCGTTGCCGAACGTCGAGACGACCGTGCCGAGCGTAATGATGATGAAATCCCGCGTCCAGAGCGGGCGTTTTATGGGCAGTTGCGTATCCATGCCGGTTATTCTATCATAGCAGGGCGCAGGATGCAATGGCCGGCGGGAGACGGATGCCGGACGGCGGGGGGGGGCGGATGCGCTTGCAACGCGCCGGCGGATGCGGTATGATAGGGTCATACATCAATGGTTTCCTATTCTATATACAAAGGGGGACGAACGTTTGATCGATCAAAGACTTGCGGAGCGCGTGTTGCAGGCGGCTCTGACCTCCGGCGCGGACTTTTCCGAGCTGTTCATGGAGGATACCGTCAGCAATGCGATCGAAATGACGGACGGCAAGGTGGAGAACGCGGCCTATACGCGCCGGCACGGCGCCGGCGTGCGCGTGCTGCTCGGCGCCCGCAGCGCCTATGCGTATACCGCGGACACCTCGGAGGCCGCGCTCATCGCCACGGCAAAGGCGGCCGCCGCCGCGCTGAAGGATGCGCCGAAGGAGAGCCGGATCGTGTTTGCGGCAAAGGGATATGCCGCACCGATGGCGGTTCCGTTTGCTTCCATCGGCAACGACCGGCGCGTTGCGCTGCTCGGCGAGGCGACCAGAGCGGCGCGCGCCGTATCGCAGGAGATCACGCAGGTGCAGGCGCGCTATATGGACAAGGTGCGCCGCACGCTGGTGTGCAATTCAGAGGGCGTGTTCGCCACCGCGGAGCGCCCGTATACGCGCGCCTTTGTCTCCACGATCGCCATGCAGGGCACGGAGGCGCAGACCGGCTATGAGGCCCCGGGCTGCTGCCGCGGCTTTGAGGCGTATTCCGGCTCGATCGATGTGTGCGCCCGCGCGGCGGAGGCCGCGCACACGGCCGTGACCATGCTGCACGCGCCGGATTGCCCGGCGGGCAGACTGCCGGTCGTAATCGACGGCGGCTTTGGCGGCGTGATCTTCCACGAGGCGTGCGGCCACAGCCTGGAGGCGACGAGCGTCGGCCGCGGCAACAGTGAGTTTTGCGGCAAGCTCGGCCAGAAGATCGCGGCGGACTGCGTATCCGCCGTGGACGACGGTACGATGGCGGGCGAGTGGGGCAGCATCGACATCGACGATGAGGGCATGCCGGGCCGCCGCAACCTGCTCATCGAGAACGGCGTGCTGCGCGGATATCTCATCGACCGGATCGGCTCGCGCCGCATGGGCATGGAAACCACCGGCTCCAGCCGCCGGCAGGATTACACCTTCGCACCGACCTCCCGCATGACGAACACCTTTATCTGCGCGGGTGCGGACGATGAGGAGGAGATGATCGCCACCATGGGCGAAGGACTGTACGCGAAAAAGATGGGCGGCGGGTCGGTGAACCCGATGACCGGCGAGTTCAACTTCGCCGTCCTCGAGGGCTACTGGGTGCGCGACGGCAAGATCCTTTCGCCCGTGCGCGGCGCAACGCTCATCGGCAAGGGCACGGAGATTCTGCCGCGAATCGACCGCGTCGGCCCGAATATGTGGATGGGGCAGGGTATGTGCGGTTCGCTCTCCGGCTCGGTGCCGACCAATGTCGGCCAGCCGCGCATCCGCGTGACGGAACTCACCATCGGCGGCAAGGGAGGTGTGCTGTGATGACCATGCAGGAATTTCGTGCGCGTGCGTTTCAATACGCGCTGGAACAGGGCTGCGATGCGGCCGAGACCTATTATGCCGAGGGCAAGGACTTTGAGGTCAATGCGCAGGGCGGCGAGATGGAACGGTATGCCGTTTCCCGCACGGGCGGGCTGAGCCTGCGCGTACAGCTCGGCGGCAGGGACGGGTATGCCTATACCGAGTGCATCGATGATCCCGAGGAGCTGGTGCGCCGCGCGATGGACAATGCGCGCGCCATCGAAACGGACGATGAACACCCGATGCAGACTGCCTGTACGTACGCCCCGATCGACAAAAAGTCCTGCCGGCTCGACGGCATGGACGAGGAGGAGAAGATTGCGCTCGCGCTGCAGCTCGAGCGGGATACGCTGGCCGCCGACGCGCGCGTGCAGCGTGTGATGTACTGTGAGGTCGGCACGTCGGAGGGGCACACCGGCATCCACAATACCCTTGGCCTGTGCGCCGAGCGCGAGAGCCGTCTTGCCTACTGCTATGCCATGCCGGTCGTGCAGGAGGAAGGGCAGGTGCAGAATGCCCTTGCGTTCCGCATTGGAGACGATGCGCTGGATACGGCCGCCTGCGCGGCGGAGGCCGTGCGCGAGTCGGTCGCAAAACTCGGCGGCGAGCCGGTGCCCTCCGGCAGCTACGCGGTCGTGCTGCGCAACGACGCCATGGCCGACCTGCTCGGCGCGTTTTCCCCGGTATTTTCCGCCGAGGAGGCGCAAAAGGGCCGCTCCCTGCTCGCGGGCCGGGAGGGCACGGCCGTCGCAGCGGCGTGCGTGACCATTGCCGACGACCCGTTCCATCCGTACGCACCGCATGCGTTTGACGGCGAGGGCACGCCCTGCGTGAAGAAGAACATCGTGGAGAACGGCCTGCTGACCACGCTGCTGCACAATCTCAAGACCGCCAGGAAGGCCGGCTGCGCAAGCACCGGCAACGGCGTGCGCGCTTCCGCGGCCTCTCCGGTCGGCGTCGGGCCGACGGTGCTGTACATCGTGCCCGGCGAGCAGACGCTTGATGAGCTGCTTGCCGACATGGGCGACGGCCTGCTGATCACAGAGCTTGAGGGCCTCCATGCCGGACTGGATCCCGTTTCCGGCGACTTTTCGCTCAAGGCCGCCGGCCGCCGGATCGTGGACGGCCGCGACGCCGGCGCCGTGTCGCAGATCACCGTTGCCGGGAATTTCCTCTCCCTGCTCAACGCGGTGGAGCGGGTGGGCGCCGACCTGAAATTCGGCCTGCCCGGCAGCGCCTGCGTCGGGTCGCCGAGCATCCGCGTCCGTTCCCTGATGGTCGCGGGAAAGTGACCTGAAAAACGATAACAAATGCCCCCGTTTTCGGAAAAAACCGTTGACACGGCCACCCGCTTGTGGTATCGTATCAAAGGTGCCCCGAAAACGGGGCTCGTTTTTGATGCTTTTGACCTAAACAGGGAGGGTTTAACAAATGCGCGTAAAAATCACATTGGCCTGCACCGAGTGCAAACAGCGGAACTACAACACGTTCAAGAACAAGAAGAACGACCCCGACCGGCTGGAGTTCTCCAAGTACTGCCGCTTCTGCCGTAAGCACACGATCCATCGGGAATCCAAGTAAATCCCAGACAGAAAAGAGGACGCTATGGCAACAAAAACCAAAGCCAACGAAAAGAAGAAGCCCAAGAAGGAAAGGCGTTTTCATCCCATCCGTTATTTTCGCGAGATGTTCGGCGAGATCAAGAAGCTCACTTGGCTGACGGGGAAAGAGTTGGTTTCGCACACGGTTGCGGTGTTTGCATTCGTGCTTGTGATGGCGCTCATCATCTATGTTCTGGATCTCGGCTTCTCGTCCGGTATGGGTGCGCTTGAAAGCATCAACATCGGGTAAGAGACATGAGTCAGGAAGCAAAGTGGTACGTCGTTCATACCTATTCCGGGTATGAAAACAAGGTCAAGGAGGATCTCGAAAAGTCGGTGGAGAACCTCGATTTGCAGGACACGATCCTGGAGGTCAAGTATCCCACCGAGGAAGCGATCGAGATTCTGCCCAACGGTAAGCGCAAGGTCACGCAGCGCAAGGTGTATCCCGGCTATGTCATGGTCAAGATGCTCGTTGACGTGGTCGAAAAGGAGCGCCCGCCGGAAAAGGGCGGCGGCGTGGTCAACGAACTGGTCATGAATCCGCGTGCATGGTACGTTGTGCGCAACACGCGCGGCGTCACCGGCTTCGTCGGCCCGGGTTCCAAGCCCGTTCCGCTTTCCGACGAGGAAGTGACGGCCATGGGCGTGGAGCGCATCCCGATCGTGCTCAACATCGAGGTCGGCGAGAGTGTCCGCGTCGTGTCCGGCCCGCTCGAGAACTTCATCGGTCGCGTGGAGAATCTCGATACCGAACGCCAAAAGGTCAAGCTGACCGTGTCCATGTTCGGCCGCGAAACGCCGGTCGAGCTGGATTTTGTTCAGGTGCAAAAGCTCTGATGGTCACATGCCGCACGCGGCATGCTGTTCATAAAGCGTGGGAGGGGGAGGCACCCCGCTCGCACCACATATTATTCAGGAGGGAACTGCAATGGCAAAGAAAATCACAGGCTATGTGAAACTTCAGATTCCTGCGGGCAAGGCAACGCCCGCGCCGCCGGTCGGCCCCGCGCTGGGTCAGCACGGCGTCAACATCATGGGCTTCTGCAAGGAGTTCAATGAGCGCACGAACAAGCAGGCGGGGCTGATCATCCCCGTCGTCATCACGGTCTATCAGGATCGTTCCTTCTCCTTCATCACCAAGACGCCGCCGGCGGCCGTTCTGATCAAGAAGGCCTGCAACCTCGAGCATGCTTCCGGCACGCCGAACAAGACGAAGGTTGCCACCATCTCCAAGGCGCAGGTTCGGGAGATTGCCGAGCTCAAGATGCCCGACCTGAACGCGGCAAGCGTTGAGGCAGCGATGAGCATGATCGCCGGTACCGCCCGCAGCATGGGCGTCATCGTCGGCGAGTAAGGAGGAACGAAGATGAAGCACGGTAAGAAATATCTGGACAGCAAAAAGTCCTACGATACGCTCAAGCAGTTCGACATCCACGAGGGTCTGGAAACCGTTCTGAGCACCGCCAAGGCCAAGTTCGATGAGACGGTCGAGATCTCCGTCCGTCTGGGCGTCGACCCGCGTCACGCCGACCAGCAGGTTCGCGGTGCCGTCGTTCTGCCGCACGGCACGGGCAAAACCGTCCGCGTCCTCGTGTTCGCCAAGGCGGACAAGGCCCGCGAAGCGCAGGAAGCCGGTGCGGACTATGTCGGCGATGAGGATCTGGTCAAGAAGATCCAGACCGAGAACTGGTTCGATTTCGACGTTTGCGTCGCTACCCCGGACATGATGGGCGTCGTTGGCCGCATCGGCCGCGTGCTCGGCCCCAAGGGCCTCATGCCGAACCCGAAGAGCGGCACGGTCACCATGGATGTGGCGAAGGCCATTGCCGACATCAAAGCCGGTAAGGTTGAGTACCGCGTCGACAAGACCAGTATCGTCCACTGCCCGATCGGCAAGGCGTCGTTCGGCGTTGACAAGCTCGAGGAGAACCTCAACTCCCTGATGGACGCTATCGTCAAGGCGAAGCCCGCTGCGGCGAAGGGCACCTACCTCAAGAGCGTTGTCGTTTCCACGACGATGGGCCCGGGCGTCAAGTTCAATCCGGTTCGCTTCGGTTGAGCAGCAGCGCTCCGCACAGACGCTTGACACAGCGCCGTTCGGTATGGTATACTGAACAACGGTAAACAACATATTGCCGAAGACAGTCGGTGGCCACTTGGCGTAAATCCTACCGAGGCGCATGAATCCAGCATTGTCTGCTTGCGTTCCCTGTCTTTGGCAGGGAACGTTTTTTACATCTTTTGCGAGGAGGTGAAACAAAACTATGGCAAACATGAAAAACATCGAGATGAAGGCTGCACAGGTGCAGGAGATTCAGGATAAGATTCAGCGTGCCAGCTCCGTTGTGGCGTTTGACTACCGCGGCCTGACCGTTGAGGAGGTCACCCAGCTTCGCAACAACATGCGCAAGGCGGGCGTGGAATACATCGTCCTCAAGAACCACATCGTCGGTCGTGCGTGCGACGCGGCGGGCATCGATGCTTCCATTCATGACGTGCTCCACGGACCGTCCGCATTTGCGTTCGGTTACGAGGATGCGGTCACGCCGGCAAAGCTCCTCAAGGAGTTCGTGAAGAAGGCAAAGAAGTGCGAGATCAAGGGCGGTATCGTCGAGGGCGCCGTCACCAGCGCCAAGGATCTGGACGCGATTGCCGATCTGCCGTCGCGCGAAGTGCTCATCGCACGCTTGCTGGGCAGCATGATGTCGCCGATTTCCGGTCTTGCGATCGTGCTCGATCAGATCGCCAAGAAGCAGGGCGGCGCTGCCGAAGAACCGGCTGCCGAGTAACCCCATTTGACAACCAAAGATTTTTAAACTTTAACAGGAGGAAATTACAATGGATAAAGCGCAACTGATTGCTGATATCAAAGCGATGTCCGTGCTGGAGCTCTCCGAGCTTGTGAAGGCACTGGAAGAGGAGTTTGGCGTTTCTGCCGCCGCAACCGCCGTCGCCGTGGCCGGCCCCGCTGCTGAGGCTGCCGAGGTTGAGGAGAAGACCGAGTTCGACGTCATCCTGAAGGATGTCGGCTCCGAGAAGATCAAGGTCATCAAGACCGTCCGCGAGCTCACGGGCCTCGGCCTGAAGGAAGCCAAGGAAGTCGTCGACAACGCGCCGAAGCCGGTCAAGGAAGGCGTCTCCAAGGAAGAAGCCGAGAAGATCGCCGCCGCGTTCAAAGAGGTTGGCGCAACCTGCGAAATCAAATAAGAAATTTCAACGCATCGGGGAGAGCTTCGGCTCTCCCCGAACTATTTTGCAATGAATCCCCACGGAAAACCATTCTATTCGACTAAATAGATAGATTATCCCCACAATAGAAAATACGAACGACATTACTGAGACTTTTGTTGAAACGGCACAAAAAGTGTGTTATCTTAGTTTCCATCAAAACAAAGGGGCATTTACCATGATGGAACTGGGAAAAGCAGCGGCTTACAGCGAATTCGGCTCGGATGTGTTTTCGGATGCGGAGATGGCGCGCCGACTGCCGCCGGAGCTGTACATTGCGCTGCATCGCACGATTGAAGAGGGAAGCGAACTGACGTACGACGTCGCCGGCGCTGTTGCGACCGCGATGCTGGAGTGGGCGACCGAGCACGGCGCAACGCACTTTACGCATTGGTTCCAGCCGATGACCGGCGCGACCGCGGAAAAGCGCGATACGTTCATCGATTTTGCCGGGTTGGACCGCATGCCGATCCTCTCGTTTTCGGCCAAAGCGCTCATCAAGGGCGAGGCTGACGGCTCCTCGTTCCCGTCCGGCGGGCTGCGCGCCACGTTTGAAGCGCGCGGCTATACGACCTGGGATTGCATGAGCCCGGCGTTCCTCAAGCGCAATTCGGACGGCACCAAGTGCCTGTGCATCCCGACGGCGTTTTGCTCGTTCTCGGGCGAGGCGCTGGATGAGAAAACACCGCTGCTGCGCTCCATGGAGGCCATCAACCATCAGGCGCTGCGCGTGCTGCGGCTGCTGGGCGACACGAAAACGCGCCGCGTGACGCCGACCGTCGGCGGCGAGCAGGAATATTTCCTGGTCGATAAGCGCGCGTTCCACAAGCGCAAGGATCTGGTCTATACCGGCCGCACGCTCTTCGGCGCGCCCCCGGCGAAGGGCCAGGAGCTCTCCGACCAGTATTACGCCGCAACGCCGGAGCCGGTGATGGCGTTTATGCACGAGCTCAACGAGGCCCTCTGGCGCATGGGCGTGCCCTGCAAGACGGAGCACAACGAGGTTGCACCCTCGCAGTATGAGCTGGCGCCCCTGTTCGTTTCCGCCAATCTGGCCGTCGACCACAACCAGATCATCATGGAGACCATGCGGCGCACGGCGGAGCGGCACGGCCTGACCTGCCTGCTGCACGAAAAGCCGTTTGCCGGTGTCAACGGCAGCGGTAAGCACAACAACTGGTCGCTGCTGACCGATACCGGCGTCAACCTGCTCAAGCCCGGCAAGGACGAGGCCGGGAGCCGCGTGTTCTTCACGTTCCTGATGGCGGTGATCGCCGCCGTGGACGAATATGCGCCCATGCTCCGCATGAGCAGCGCATCCATCGGCAATGAAAACCGTTTGGGCGGGGAGGAAGCGCCGCCGCCGATCATCTCGGTATATCTGGGCAACTACCTGCAATCGGAGCTGGAGCGCATTGCCAGCGGCGGCAGCGCTGCGGCGCACACCGGCGAAATGATGCACATCGGCGTGTCCACGCTGGCCGAGATCAAGCGCGATGACACCGACCGGAACCGCACCTCGCCGTTTGCGTTCACGGGCAATAAGTTTGAGTTCCGCATGGTCGGCTCATCGCAGTCGCTGGGCATGCCCAACACCGTGCTCAACACCATCGTGGCGGAGAGCCTCAGCCGCATGGCGGATACGCTCGAAGCCGCCGAGGACCGGGAGAGCGCGTGGAGCGCGATGATGGCGGAGCAGTATGCCGCGCACAGCCGCGTGCTGTTCAACGGAAACAATTACGATGCGGCATGGACGGCCGAGGCGGCGCGCCGCGGATTGCCGTCGATCGATAACACGGTCGATGCGCTCGATGTCTATGGCTCCGAGCAGGCGCGCGATGTGCTGAACCGTCAGGGCGTGCTCTCCGAGCATGAGGCGCTCGCGCGGCGCGAGATTGCGCTGCAGAACTATGCGACGCAGGGCCATATCGAGGCGGTGACCATGGTCAAGATTGCGCGGCAGACCATTCTCCCGGCCTGCGCGCGCTACAGCGCCGTGCTGGCCGATGCGGCGGCGGCCTCCAAGCAGGCGGGCATTGCGGCGCCGGCACAGACCGCGATGCTGCGCGACCTCAACCGCCGTATGAACGAGTGCAGGGGCGCGGCGGATGCGTTGGATGAGGCCATGCGGCGCCAGAGCCCGGAGACCGCGTATGAACAGGCGGTGCTGCACCGCGACGAGCTGCGGCCGCGCATGGAGAAGCTGCGCGCCACGGTCGATGCGCTCGAGTGCATCGTGGACAAGGCGTACTGGCCGCTGCCCTCCTACGGCGAGATGTTGTTCCGCATCGCCTGATGCGGGCTGACGACCGGAGTCGGCCGCGGCATGCGGGGACCACAGGAAAACGGATGGAGTGAAAGGAGAGGCGTATGTTGATCGTTGGCGTCTGCGGAGCGAGCGGAAGCGGCAAGAGCACGCTCGCAAGACACATTCGGGACACGCTCGACTGCAAGTGCGTTGTGCTCGGGCAGGACGGATATTACAGGAGCTTTCCCGAGCTTTCGTTTGCGCAGCGCGAACGGATCAATTACGACGAACCGTCGATCTTCGATTATGATGAGATGCTCGAAGATGTGCAGAAGCTGATGCGGGGTGAGCCGATTACGACCAAGGCGTATGACTATACCCAGCATCTGCGCGCCGACCGGCCCGATCTGATCGAGCCGCCGGATGTGCTCATCTTCGAGGGCATCCATATGTTCCATGACAAGCGGCTCTGCGATCTGATGGTGCTGAAGGTGTTTTTGCAGGTGGATGCGGATATCTGCCTGCTCCGGCGCATCAAGCGCGATATCAAGCAGCGCGGCCGCACGATCGACAACATCGCGACCCAGTATCTCGAAACGGTCAAGCCGATGTACGAGAAGTATATCGCAAAGTACATCGACCATGCGGACTTTGCCGTGATGCGCGGCGGAAAGAACCGCATGGCCATCGACGCCATCGCAGCGTTTCTGACCTCCCGGCTGCTCGCAGAGCGGCTGGAGGGCGCGGCGCCGCGGCAAGCGGCCGAAACGGCCGCTGTGGAGTGATATGCATCAGGAAATGCGGCAATGGATGGAGCGCTTTACCGCGCTCCTTTTTGAACACTTTGGCGGGCGCATTCGGTTCGTCGGCTTGCAGGGAAGCTGTGCCCGCGGCGAGGAGACGGACGGGAGCGATATCGATGTGGTGGTGCTGTTCGACGATGCGGATGCAAAAACGCTGCTGCGTTACCGGGCGCTGATCGATGCGCTGCCGGAGCGCGCGCGCATCTGCGGGTTTGTTTCCGGGGTGGAAACGCTTGCGCACTGGTCGCGCGCGGATCTGGTGTCGTTCTACTACGATACGGTGCCGTTTTTCGGCCGGCTCGACAGCATCGTCCGGCCGCCGGACCGGACGGACGCGCTGTGCGCGGCACATGCGGGCGCGTGCGCGATCTACCATGCCTGCTGCCACAACCTGCTGCATGGGCGCGACGAGGGGGTGCTCGCGGAGGCGTACAAGGCGGCGCGTTTTGTGCTCTCGGCACTGGTGTTTGCGCGAACGGGCGCGTATCCGGCCGATCGCGCGGCGCTGCGGGAACGGTTGACCGCAGCGGAGCGGATTCTTCTGGAGAGTGCCGAAGCGGAACCGGGCGAGGAAACGCTGGAGTGCCTGTCGATGCGGCTGCTCGCGTATGCGGCCGGGGTGATCGAGACCGCGCAGACCGTGGCGGTGTGTCTCGGATCGGCGGAGAACGAGGGGCCTGCCGGCGGAGCCGGCAGCGGAGGAACCGAAAAACGGAACCCGGAACCGGCAGGGGGCATGCGCCCGAAATTTTCTGCATACAGAAGGGGTGGTGGATTCGTTGGAATCCCCCACCCCGTGTCCGTATCCGTTCGCGGTTGCCATGCCGCATGGCCGGGAGCCGTTCCGGCAGAAATGCGCGGTATCCATATCTGCGTGGCAATCGCCGGCGCGCCCTTTGGTCAGCGCATGCGCAGCCCCTTGGGCAGATGGTTTTTGAGCGTGCCGCCGGTCAGCTTGCCAAAGCCGAGCGGATAGCCCTGCACACAGACCGCCGCATAGCCGCTGCCGGGCGCCGTGCACGGGATGGCCTCCCCGGCCAGATAGGCCGAGAGGGCGGCGCCGCCCAGCTCCACCGCGCTTTGAAATGCCGCCTTTTCATAGGCGAGGAACAGCGCGTGCGCGGGCTGGAAGCGGCCGTTTCGGATCTCACCGGCGGGCACGCCCGCCTGCAGCACGCGGAGCTTGTCGAGCGCGGGGGGCAGCCGCTCCGGCAGCAGAAATACGCGCCCGTCCGGCAGCAGCCGCGCAGGCTGTTCCGGTGTGTGCGTCATCGCGTCCCGGCAGAAAGCCTCCCATTCCCGCACGGGCCGTTCCCTTGGCGCTTCCGTGCGGGCGGCGCCGTCACCGGCGCGGCGAAGCAGCGCGGCAAACTGACCCTCCCCGGTCGAGGTGTGCGGGTAGAGATGGTGCATGCCTGCGAGGGAGAAGTCGGGATGCGCCTGCAAAAACGCCTCCACGGTTTGTTCGTTTTCCTCCGGCGAGAACGTGCAGGTGGAGTACACCAGCCGCCCGCCGGGCCGCAGCGCGAGCGCGGCGCTGTCGAGGATGGCGCGCTGCCTGACGGCGCAGGCGGCCACGTGCGCCTCGGACCAGTCGGCAACCGCCTGCGGTTCGCGCCGGAACATGCCCTCGCCGGAGCACGGCGCGTCTGCGAGAACCGCGTCAAAACAGCCCGCGAGCGCCTGACATAGCGCGTCGGGCCGCATGGAGGTCACAACAGCGTTCCGCACGCCGAGCCGCTCGAGCGTCCGCTGCAGCACCGTGGCGCGGGACGGGACGATTTCGTTGGCAACGAGCAGGCCCGTGTTCTGCAAGCCGGCCGCGATCTGGCCGGATTTTCCGCCCGGCGCCGCGCACAGGTCGAGCACCGCCTCGCCCGGCTGCAAATCCAGCAGCGAGGCCGGGAGCTGCGCCGACGGCTCCTGCATGTAGAACAGGCCCGCCGCGTGCAGCGGATGCCGGCCGGGGGCGAACCCCTCCGGCACAAGGAAGCCCTCCGGGATGACGCCGCAGGGCTCGAGCGCGATGCCGAGCAGCGCAGGCAGGGCCTCGGACGCGATCTTCAGCGTGTTCACGCGCAGCGCCCGCCGCGGCGTCTGTTCCATGGCGCGGACATATGCCGGGAAGTCGCCGCCGAGCTGCCGGCGCATCCGGTTCAAAAAAGCATCGGGAAGTTTCATACGCTCAGTATAGCACAGCGGCGAAGAATAGAAAAGCATGGCGCAGCGGGTCGCATGTTCATAAAAAGTTCATAACTATTTTGGCACTTGCACTGCAACCGAAATATGATAGTATGAGTATTATTATTGACACAATATTTTGTGGTGCCCATTCGGCATGACAGCATACATACGGGGGAGGGGAGCATATGGAACAACCGCTTGAAACCGGCTCGGAGGCGTGCCGCAGCACGACCGCCGGTGCGGAAACCATACCCGATACGGAGCAAACAGCGGTGCAGACGGGTTTATCGCTGATCACGGTGCGCAACGCCAAAAAGATTTACCGCGTGGGCAGCGTCGATATTCAGGCGCTGCGCGGCGTGGATCTGACCATTGAGGCGGGGGAGCTGTGCTGCATCATCGGCCGCTCCGGCTCCGGAAAGAGCACGCTGCTGAACGTGCTCGCCGGTCTGGAGCATGTGACCTCCGGCGAGCTGATCATCGCCGGGAAGCGGCTCGACCGCATGAACCAGAGCGAGCTCATCCGCTTCCGGCAGCAGCATATCGGGTTCATTTTTCAGTCGTTCAATCTCATGCCCTACTACACGGCGCTGGAGAACGTTGCGTTCCCGCTCGCGTTTCGCGGCGTGCCCGCCTATAAGCGCAACCGCATGGCGGCAAACATGCTCAAGCTCGTCGGTCTGGAGACGCACATGAAGCACAAGCCGTCCCAGATGAGCGGCGGCCAGCAGCAGCGCGTGGGCATTGCGCGGGCGCTTGTAACCGACCCGGAGATCGTATTCGCCGACGAGCCGACCGGCAACCTCGACTCCGGTACCTCCGACGAGGTGATGCACGTGATCTGCGATATCCTGCGGGAAAAGGGCAAGACGCTCATCATGGTCACACACGATCCGAACATGGCCGAGTACGCCGACAAGGTGGTCAATCTGCTCGACGGCCGGATCGTGGACATTCGCATGCAAAAGGCGCGGGAACAGAAGCGAAGCCCGCACAATCCATTGGATCAAGAGAAACAGGGGGAGAATCAGAATGCGTAAACACTGGATCAAGCGGAGCATGGCCGTCTGCCTTGGCGCACTGCTGCTCTTTGGCGGCGCAGGCGCGGCGCTGGCGGACGAAACGGAAGAGCCGGAAACCACGCCCGGCGTGAGCAGGGAGTGCATCTCCATCTCGAAGTGGTACGGCAACGATGAGAAGAGCGGCGTTATCCCCGCCATCTCCGGCGAGCGCGACGAGGCGATCGACATCCCGCTGCCGCTCGTTGCGGAGGAGGGGCCGCTCACGGATCTGGAGATCGAGCCGGTGCTCAGCACCAATCTCGACAGCTTTCCGTTCATCATTCCGAGCATGGTGATGAAGCAGGAGCGCGCAAGCCTCAACAAGGGCGAGTGCTGGTCGGTCTGGTACCGGGGACTCGTTCTCAGCCACAGCGTCACCAAGGGCGTCAAGCAGGTCGACTTTAAGGTTCGGTATACCTATAACGGCGTGCGCGAGGAGATCGTGCTCAGCGTGTTCGTCAATGTCACCAAGGGCGCGTCCATGGGCGGCGGCGGTGGCGGCGTCTCGTTCCGCTCGCAGCCGAAGCTGATCGTCGAGACCTATCAGCTCAGTACCGACAAGCTGTATGCGGGCGAACCGTTTGAGCTGACGATGAACCTGAGGAACACATCGGCCGACGAGGCAATCCGGAACATCCAGCTCCATATGAAGGATGAGACCGGCACCGTTCTGCCCGCGCAGAACGGCAGCAACACGCTCTACATCAAGGAGATTGAGAAGGAGGGCGGTACGACCGTCAAGGTCATGCTGCAGGCGGCGCCGGACGCGGAGGCCAAGGCGTATGCGCTGTCGCTTGCGTTCAGCTACGACGGCGTATCCAGCAAGCAGGCGTATACCGCGGAGGAATCCATCACCCTGCCGGTGCAGCAGCGCATCCGCATCAAGTGCGACGATCCGCTCGTGTACGACGAGCCGTGGGCCGGCCAGACGGCTGCCGTCGGCGTTTCGCTCTACAACATGGGCAAATCCTCGATCTATAACTGCATGGTCACGGTTGAGGGCGAGGGCCTTTCCATGCCGGAGACGTATTTCGGCGGCAACATCGCCAGCGGCGGCACCATGCGCGCCGAGTTCGATGTGCAGACCGATGTGGCGGGCGATATCGCCGGCACGGTCGTGATCACCTATGAGGATGTTTACGGCGAGCAGCTCGAGGAGCGGCTGCCGCTGAACATGTATGTCAACGAACAGATGAGCATGGAGCCGGTCTTTGACGATCCGTCCATGATGATGCCGGATGGCAAAGACCCGATGGCCGGCGGCGATATGGCGGCTATGGGTGGCATGGACGGCATGGATGGCAGTGCGGGCGGCATCGGTTGGTATTGGTGGGCCATCGCCATTCTGGCGGTTGCGGCCGGCGTCGTCGTGCTCGGCGTGATGCGCCACAAGAAGCGCCAGAAGGAGCTGGAAGCGCTATGAGACTGAGCGATCTGCTCTCGATCGCGTTTCTGAACCTGTGGCGCAGAAAGCTGCGCGCGTTTCTGACCGTGCTCGGCATGACCATCGGCGTGGCGTCGATCGTGGTCATGGTATCGCTCGGTATCGGCATCCGCGAGGCGACGATAAAGAGCTTTGCGGGCACCGGGAGCCTTACCCTGATTCAGGTCAACACCTGGTCGTATGTGGAAACGGGCGATGGCGGGGGTGTCAGCCGCGAAACGGAGCTGAACAAGAAGAGTGTGGAAGCGTTCCGGCAGATTCCCGGCGTGCGCGCGGTCATGCCGATGGTGGAGGCGTGGGGTCTGCTCAAGAGCGGCAAATACGTATCGGACGTCTCCATCCTGGGCGTCGATGCGGATATGGCGAAGGAATTCGATCTGTCGCTGAGCAGCGGCCGCTACCCGGAGGCCAGGCGCGGCAGCACGCAGGAGATGGTGGTCGGCAGCTATGTGCTCGAGTGGTTCCGCGATCCGAAGACCGGCAAGGAGGCGCGGGACCGCGACGGCAACCCGAAGGTCACGCTCGACGACCGGTTTCAGTTTACGTTCGATTACAGCAATGTGTACGATTACGGCAACGGCGAGAGCACGCAGCCGAAGGGATCGATGTACAAGATCGATCTGGTCGGCAGCATGCAGGACGAGGGCAACTATTCGTACTATTGCCTGATGGAGATGTCCACGCTCGAGAAGCTGATGAAGGACAACAAGGATTATGTCGGCGGAAGGGGCGAAGGCAAGTACAATCAGGTGCTGGTGAAGTGCAGCGACATCTCCGATGTCAAGGCCGTTAAGACCGAAATTGAGAACATGGGCTACGGCACCTACAGCGCGCAGGACGCCGTGGAGATGGCGGAGGAGCAGACCGCGCGGATCCAGTACCTACTCGGCGCGATCGGCGGCGTGTCGCTGCTGGTGGCGGCCATCGGCATCATCAACACGATGATGATGAGCATCTACGAGCGCACCAAGGAGATCGGCATCATCAAGGTGCTCGGCTGCCGCATGAGCAACATTGCGGGCATGTTCCTTGCCGAGTCCGCGTTCATCGGCCTGTTCGGCGGCGCGCTCGGCCTCGGCGTGTCCTATGGCCTCGGGCTGGTGCTAAACGCGCTTCTGGCCTCCTCGGGCCTGACGAGCGTGATTCCGCTGTATCTGGCCGTTGGCGCGGTGGCGTTCTCCGTGCTGGTTGGCCTGCTTTCCGGCCTGTACCCGGCCATCCGCGCAATGCGCCTGAGCCCGCTGGCCGCGATCCGCAACGAATAATCGGCTCTCCGCTCCGGTGCAGAGCAGGAACGGGGATTTACGGGCGATCTGCCGCGACAGACGGGCGGCAATCGCCCGTTTTTCGTATTCTCCCCAAAAAGCGGTGGCATTTTTGTACCGTCTGTTGTATCATGGGAGCAACAGTCAAGCGGAGGAATCATCAATGAAGAGAGCCATCGTTACCGTCATCGGGCACGACCGCGTGGGGATCATTGCGCGCGTGAGCACGCTGCTGGCCGAGTTCGGCGTCAACGTACTGGATATCAGCCAGACGGTTATGAACGAGTATTTTACCATGGTCATGCTCGTGGATTTGCAGGGCTGCACGGAGGACTTCTCCAAGCTGCGCGACGCGCTCGTAGCGCTCGGGGAGCAGATGGCGCTGTCCGTTCGGATTCAGCATGAGGAAATCTTCAACGCCATGCACGCGGTGAACTGATATGCAGAATCAAAGGGAAATTCTGGAAACCGTGCGCATGATCGAGCAGCAGCACCTCGATATCCGCACCATCACGATGGGCATTTCGCTGCATGACTGCGCGGATGCCGATGCAAAGCGAGCCTGCCGGAAGATCTACGACAAGATCACAACGCGCGCCGAGGCGCTCGTCCGCACCGGCGAGCTGATCGAAACCGAGTACGGCATTCCGATCGTGAACAAACGCGTTGCGGTGACCCCGATTGCGGAGATCGCTGCGGCTTCCGACGCGGCGGACTACGTTCCGTTTGCAAGAGCGCTCGACCGCGCGGCGGAGACGCTCGGCATCAATTTCATCGGTGGGTTCTCGGCGCTCGTGCAGAAGGGCATGACCGAGGCCGACAGGAAGCTCATCGCCAGCATCCCCGAGGCGCTGGCCGAGACCGGGCGCGTCTGCTCGTCGGTCAACGTCGCCTCCACGCGCGCCGGCATCAACATGGACGCCGTGGCGTGGATGGGCCGCATCATCCGGGAGACGGCTGAGCGGACGCGGGAAACGGACGGGCTCGGCTGCGCGAAGCTCGTGGTGTTTGCCAATGCCGTGGAGGACAACCCGTTTATGGCGGGCGCGTTTCACGGCGCGGGCGAGCCGGAGTGCTGCGTGAATGTCGGCGTGTCCGGCCCGGGCGTGGTCAAGACCGCGCTCGAACAGGTCCGGGGCGAGTCGTTCGACGTCGTCGCTGAGACGATCAAGAAGACGGCGTTCCGCATCACGCGCATGGGACAGCTCGTGGCGCGCGTCGCGGCGGAGCGGCTCGGCGTGCCGTTCGGCATTGTCGACCTGTCGCTGGCGCCGACGCCGGCCATCGGCGATTCCGTAGCGTATATTTTGGAGGAGATGGGCCTCGAGCGCGCGGGCGCGCCGGGCACCACGGCGGCGCTTGCCATGCTCAACGATGCGGTCAAAAAGGGCGGTGTGATGGCTTCGGGCCATGTTGGCGGCCTGTCCGGCGCGTTCATCCCGGTCAGCGAGGACGCCGGCATGATCGATGCGGCGCGCATCGGCGCGCTCTCGCTTGAGAAGCTGGAGGCCATGACGTGCGTGTGCTCGGTGGGCATCGATATGGTGGCCGTGCCGGGCGCAACCAGCGCTGCCACGCTGTCCGCCATCATTGCGGATGAGGCGGCCATCGGCATGATCAACCAGAAGACGACGGCCGTCCGCATCATCCCCGTGCCGGGCAAGGATGTGGGCGACACGGTGGAGTTCGGCGGTTTGCTCGGCACCGCGCCGGTCATGCGGGTGAGCGGATACGGCAGCGACGCCTTTATCGCGCGCGGCGGACGGATTCCGGCGCCGATTCACAGCCTCAGGAACTGAACCGGAGGCGCGGGACGAACGGGCGCGCGCAGACGGCGCTTTTCGGGGCGCTGCGCGGTTGCCGGTCAGGCAGCGGATGCTGCTGTTCCCGGGCCATCTGGTTTTGAAACGAAGATCAACGGATGCCCTGCCGGCCGCCCGACAGGGTATGCCCATGTTTTGGAAGGGGTATTTTGATGGAAACCATGCAGCCGCCGCACTGGCGGCGCAGCTTTTTTACGGTCATCGCGGGGCAGACGGTCTCGCTGCTCGGCAGCTCCGCCGTCCAGTTTTCGCTGATCTGGTGGCTCGCGAGCGAGACCGCCTCGCCGATGATGCTCGCGTTTTCCGGGCTGTTGGCGTTCCTGCCGCAGATGCTGCTCGGCCCGTTCGCGGGCGTTTGGATCGACCGGCTCAAACGCAAAACGGTCCTGATCGGGGCCGATCTGTTCACCGGTCTGGTGGCAACGGCGTTTGCGGGCCTGTTCGTCGTGATGGAGCAGCCGCCCTACTGGACGGCTTGCGTTGCGCTCGGCCTGCGCGCTGTGGGCGGCGTGTTCCATACGCCCGCCATGCAGGCGACGATTCCGCTGCTGGTGCCGCGGGGGGAGCTGGTGCGCGCGGGCGGCTGGGGCCAGTTTCTGCAGTCGGGCTCGTTTATGCTCGGGCCGGTGATCGGCGCGGCCATGTATGCCGCGCTGCCGCTGCCGGTCATTCTGCTGACGGATCTGTTTGGCGCGCTGGTCGCGGCGCTGGCCGTGGCGCTCGTGCGCCTGCCGGAACTGCCGCTGCGGAGGGATGCGGCCGCGCCCAACGTGCTGCGGGAGCTGAAGGAGGGCGCAGCGGTCTATGCCCGCGATCGAAAGCTCTGCTTCATGACCGCCTGCATCACCATCGGGCTGGTGTTCTTCCTGCCGCTGTCCTCGTTCTATCCGCTGATGACGAGCGACTACTTTCAGGGCACCGCGTGGCAGGGGAGCCTTGTGGAGCTGCTGTACGCGGCGGGCATGATGCTCTCGGCGCTGCTGACGGGCATGCTGGGGCGGATGCAGAACAAACTGGCCTGGGTCCACCTCGGACTGCTGGGCATTGGCGCAACCTCGCTGCTGTGCGGCCTGCTGCCGCCGACGGCGTTTGGATACTGGGCGTTTGCGGTGCTGTGCATGCTGATGGGCGCTTCCGGCAACCTGTACGGCATTCCCTACACGCCTATTTGCAGGAGACGATCCCGCCGGAGCTGCAGGGCCGCGCGTTTTCGCTGATGGGCAGCGTCATGTCGTTCGCCATGCCCATCGGGCTGCTGATCTCCGGCCCGGTCGCCGAAGCATACGGCGTCCCGCTCTGGTGCGCGCTCACCGGTGCGGTGTTCCTGCTGACGACGGCGGTGAACTGGTGGTATGTAAAGCGGCGCCAGACCGCCGGGCGCTGAAGTTTACCATTCCCATTTGGACGATTTTGTGGCATACTATTGTTAAGTATCATTGTCGAGGAAGCTATGGAAACCAGTTTTTTTGTCGATCCCACGCTGTATCGCGGCCGGCCCGCCGATTGCA
>JAQXRK010000209.1 GCA_029218485.1 bacterium
GAATCTGGCTACAGTACAAAAGATTGGCAAACAGGTTCCAGAGCACGACCATCACAAACTGTCCAAGCAGGAGCAGCAGCAGCGGACCGGGTTTGAGCAGCGCGTACTGCAGCAGGGAGAGCGGAAAATACATGATGACGGTACACATCAGCAGCGCAATGCACTGCGAAACGATGATCTCCAGCAGGCGCGCTTCGCCGACCTTCTGTCCCTTCATGACAAAAATGCAGGCGAGCAGCAGCAGCGCGTAGAGCAGCGTCAGCATATAGTTGCCGCGCCGATAGAAGGAAATGCGGATATAGGGGTTGTAGGCGTGCACCCACACCTGATAAAACGCGACGCACAGCAGCAGAACGCCAAAGCCGAGCAGCAGCGCCTGCAGCGTTTTTTGATATGCCTGTCTTTTTCCTCGCTCCCGGGAGCGGTATCCGTGCACCATTGTCCGTTACCGAGCCTTTCCAGCATGATGGCTTCTCTTCCGTGCCCGCCGCGCGCGTTGCATGCACAGACGGTCAGCCGGATTTTTATCATTATGACATAATTCGACCGTAGTAGCAAGAGCGGAAGCATGGATGTCGGTGCCATACAGCAAAAAAGGCCGGCCGGATCAATCCGGCCGGCCGGGCTTGGCGCGTTATACCCATTCCAGCGAGAGCTTCTTATTCGGGCATCTGGCAACGCAGAGACCGCAGCCGTCGCACCGATCATGGTCGATGCGGATCGAACCGTCCGCGCCGCGGGAGACCGCTTCATACAGGCAGCCCTCGGCGCACACGTCGCAGTCCTCATCCATGCACGGCTGCAGCACCATGGACGATAGCGGCCGGGGCCGGATCTCCTCAAACGGCTTCAGCGACTGCAGCGCCATGCCGCGCACCGCGTCGAGGCTCTCGTAGCCATGCGTCTCCAGCCAATGCGACAGTCCCTCGACCACCTCGCGGATGACGCCGCAGCCATGCAGCTGGATGGCCGTGGCCAACTGCACCGCATCTGCGCCGAGCATGATGAACTCAAGCGCGTTCTGATAGTCGAATATGCCGCCGCAGCTGCAAATCTGAAACGCCGTATATTGCCGCAGTGCGGCGGTCGTCGCCAGCGCGACCGGCCGGATATCATCGCCGCTGTAGCCGCCATAGGTCGGCATCCGCACCTGCTTTTGCTCAATGTCAACGCCCGACAATCCTTTGAGCGAATCGATGGCGCTGACAATGCGGATGCCTGCCCGCTGGATGGAGCCGGTGACCTCCGGAGAAATGCTCGCTTCATACGACAGCTTCATCAGCACCGGAATGCTGACGGCCTGCAAGACTGCCTGTGCAAACGCTTCGATCTGATGCGTGTGAAACCCGAACGCCTGGTTCCGCATGCCGATCGGCGCGGCAATGCTGATCTCAACCGCATCCGCGCCCATGCGCTCGGCTCTCGACGCCAGATAGGAAAGCTCCGATGCGGAACTGCCCCAGATGCTGACGATCAGCTTGCAATCCCCCCGGTCGAGCGATTCGAGCTCCGTCTCCCACTGTTCCAGATGGATGTTCGAATACAGCTTCGTATTGAAGATCTGTCCTTCCTTTCCAAGATACAGGCGCGGGGTCAGGTTGCGGTTCGCCTCCATGGAAATCGTCTCCGTGATGACCGCGCCGGCGCCGGCATCCATGCACTTTTTGATGGAAGCCGCATTGCGCGCCCAGGGGCCGGCGGCGACGATTACCGGGTTTTTGAGCCGTAGTCCGCACAGATTGACCGAAAGATCCATGGATACCTCCTCAATCGAACAATTCGTAGATATATTTCCGGTTGCCGCAGGAACGGCGGATTTTCAGCTTTGGCTGCAGCACGATCTCGCGCGGGGACTCCACCGCCAACTCCTGGTTTTCAATCACGTCAAAGAGCATTCGCGCAGCCGCCATGCCAAGGCGGGCTCCCGGCAGCTCCACGCTCGTAACCGGCGGATTGACGATCGTGCACATGGCGGAGTCCATCATGCTGGCAATGGCAAGCTGCTCCGGCACCGCCACGCGCGCATCATTTGCTGCTTTCAGCACGCCAAACGCCTGCGTATCGCTGAACGTCAGAATGGCCTCGTCCCCCGTCGTCTGGGGTGACTGCAGCATGCGCTGTGCGGTCATATAGCCGTCCTGCACGCTGCTGCCACAGGGCAGAACGGCGAGCGGCTCCGCATCCGGTGCGGTTGCAAGCGCGCGCGAACAGCCGCTTGCAATCTGCTCGCATTCACCGCGCAGGTTTTCATCCGCCAACAGCGTGATCCTTCTGCGGCCGAGCGAGAGCAGGTGCTGCGTCAGGCGAAACGCGCTCTCTTCAAAATCGATGTAGCAGAGCGCGTCAAAGCCGGGCACGCCGGTTCTGCCCACATGCACCGCCGGCATGTGCGGCGACTGGAGCGCTGCGAGCTGCTGACCATCCAGCGTTGAGGAAACGCAGATAACGCCGTCGATGCTGCGCGATTTGACCATGCGCAGGTATTCGAGTTCCCGCTCGGAATTGCTCTCGGTATGGCAGAGAATGACGGCATAGCTCTTGCTCCGCGCAATCGTTTCGATGCCGGAGATGAGCTTGCGGTGCAGGTGGTTCTCAATGCTCGGCACCAGCAGCGCTATGGTATTCGTGCGGCCAAAGTTCAGGCCGCGCGCAAACCAGTTCGGGGTATAATCGTGCTCCCGCATGATTGCAAGCACGCGCTCGCGCGTTTCCGGAAGCACCTGCTCCGGGTGGTTCAGGGCGCGCGATATCGTGGCAACGGAAACACCTGCCGTTTTGGCAATTTCCTTGATATTCAAAACATCCTCCGTTCAGCTGGAGTGTGCAGTGTTTTATTTCGGATACGGCGGCCCGCTGCGCACGGCGGTTACCATAGGCCCGGTTTTGCGCCGATCTCCGCTCCGTTTCCGGCACGGGTGAACCGCTGCTCGTTTTGCATGCATGTTTATGCAGGCAGGCGGATGCCCTTCACGGCGATCCCGCATTGCCTTAGGCGTGCATCTTCTCCCAGCTGATTAACGGTATTATCATACCATATTCCCTGCGCTGCGACAAGCGGACCGCGCAGCCGGTCACCCGCAGAACGGCCCAACGCAAAACATTTTTTGGATAGCTGGAAAATTTGAAGGAATTGTGACTTTTTGATTGACAACGCGCAAAATATCCTGTAAAGTATATTTATCCTAAGATGTATCCGGTTACATCACATCGCAATTCTCTTCGTTTTCCCCGGATGCATCCCGTCTCGACACAATTCAATATATGGGAGGTTCAAGCATGGAACAAGTAAAGCAGCAACATGTGGATACGGATTATTCACTAGAAGCAGTCCCAA
>JAQXRK010000210.1 GCA_029218485.1 bacterium
GCGGTTCTGGAGGGGCGCTGCGATATCGGCCTGTCGAGCCGCAGCCTGAAGGAGGAAGAGAAGGCCGAGGGCCTTGTGGAAACCGTGCTGGCCTACGACGGCATTGCCATCATCGTCAACCCGGCCAACCCGGTATCGGACCTGTCGGTCGAAACGATCGCCAAGATGTACACCGGCGAGATCACCAACTGGAGCGAGGTTGGCGGCAACGATGCGCAGATCGTTTTGATCGGGCGCGAGGCCGGCAGCGGTACGAGAGATGGCTTTGAGTCCATCACCAAGACCGAGGACCTCTGCCAATACCGGCAGGAGCTGACCGCCACGGGCGATGTGATCACAACGGTCGCCTCGAATCCGGATGCGATCGGATATGCCTCCCTGGCCTCCATCAAGGACAGCGTGAAAGCCCTCGCTGTGAACGGCGTCATGCCCACGGAAGCGACGGTCAAGGATGGCAGCTATCTGGTGCAGCGCCCCTTCGTGCTGGTCACCAAAGCGGACAAGGCGCTTTCGGAAACGGCGCAGATGTTCTTCGACTACGTGACCTCCTCCGAGGCCGCGGAGATCATCTCGGCCGCCGGCGCGGTAGCTGCGAATTGAAAACAGAGAATCGGGTACGGCGACCGCAGGACGGCCGCCGTACCGGCGCGCGGAGGGCTTGACGCATGAAGAACAAGAAAAGGTTCATCGAGGATGTCGTTCAGGGCGTGTTTCTGGTGCTGGGCCTTGTAGCGGTTGGCTGTGTGCTGCTAATCACCGTGTATCTGGTCGTCGCCGGCCTGCCCGCCATCCATGAGATCGGCCTCATCCGGTTTTTGTTTGGAAAGACCTGGGCGTCGACCGCCGCGGAACCGTCCTACGGGATCCTCCCGTTCATTCTGACCAGTGTGTACGGAACGGCCGGCGCGGTTCTGCTCGGCGTACCGATCGGGTTCCTCACCGCGGTCTATCTGGCCAAGCTTGCGCCTCCCCGGCTGAAAGCCTGGATGGAGTCCACTGTGAGCCTGCTGGCCGGTATTCCCTCGGTCGTATACGGGTTGGTCGGCATGCTCGTGCTGGTGCCGGCCATTCGCAAGGGCTTTCATGTGCCGGATGGCGCAAGCCTGCTGGCGGCAATCATCGTGCTCTCGGTCATGATCCTGCCGTCGATCATCAAGGTGGCGATCACCGCGCTCGAGGCGGTGCCGAAGGAATATGAGGATGCCTCGCTGGCGCTGGGCGCGACGCCGGTGGAGACCTATTTCCGCGTATCCGTTCCGGCGGCAAAGAGCGGCATTGCGGCCGCGGTCGTGCTGGGTGTGGGACGCGCGCTCGGGGAAGCGATGGCCGTCATGATGGTCTCGGGCAACGTGCCGAATATGCCCGCTCTGTTCCAGAGCGTTCGCTTCCTGACGACAGCGGTCGCCAGCGAGATGTCCTATTCCGGCGGCCTGCAGCGGCAGGCGCTGTTCTCGATTGCGCTGGTGCTGTTCCTGTTCATCATGCTGATCAACGCCACGCTGAACTACTTTCTCAAGCGGGGGAAGGAAAAATGAACATGCTGCAAAACAGGCTTACGGGAAGGCGCAGGGCATACGCGGCCGTCATGCGCACGCTGATGACGCTCGCAACGGTGGTGACCGGCGCGCTCGTGCTCTTTTTGATCGTCTATGTGCTCTTCAAGGGGATACCCAACATCACGTGGGAGCTGCTGAGCACCAAGCCGAGCTATCTTTCCAACACCATCGGCATATTGCCGGATCTATTGAACACGGTCTATATCGTCATCGCTACGCTGCTCGTCGTTCTGCCGCTTGGCGTCTGCTCAGCGATCTACCTGACGGAATATGCAACCAATAAGAAGCTGGTGGCGATGATCGAATACGCGGCGGAAACGCTCTCGGGCATCCCCTCGATCATCTACGGCCTTGTGGGCATGCTGTTCTTCTGCCAGTTCCTAAACATGCAGACCTCGCTGCTCGCCGGCGCGCTGACGCTGGTGATCATGAACCTGCCCACCGTCATGCGGACGACGGAGGAGAGCCTGAAAACCGTTCCACAGAGCTACCGGGAGGGGGCGTTTGGCCTCGGTGCCGGCAAATGGCGCGTCATTCGGACCGTGGTGCTGCCCGGCTGCGTGGACGGTGTGATCACCGGGTGCATTCTGTCGGTGGGACGGATTCTCGGAGAATCGGCCGCTCTGCTGTTCACGGCCGGCTTTGCGCATGCGCTCAACGGTTTCTTCGCGGGCCTTGGCAGCGCGGGCGCCACGCTGACCGTCGCGCTGTATTTCTATGCGAAGGAGGCGGGCGAGTTCGGCGTCGCGTTTGCCATTGCGGCGATCCTGATGGTGCTGACGCTGCTCGTAAACCTTGCCTCCACGCTGGTCGGACAATACTACAAGAAAAGGAGAAGCCTATGAGCGATATCATTACGGTCAACGACCTGTGCCTCTGGTACGGAAGCACGCAGGCGCTCAGCAGCATCCACATCCGCATTCCCGAGGGCAGCATTACCGCTTTGATCGGCCCCTCCGGCTGCGGTAAATCCACCTTTTTGAAGACGCTCAACCGGATGAACGATCTGATCCCGGGCGTCCGCGTGACCGGTGACGTCTGCTTTCATGGCGAGAACATCTACGGCGCGGGTGTGGATGTCAACGCCCTCAGAAAATCCATCGGCATGGTCTTTCAAAAGCCGAACCCGTTTCCGATGAGCATCTACGACAACGTGGCGTACGGCCCGCGCACGCATGGCGTGACCAACAGGGCGAAGCTCGACGATATTGTGGAAAACTCGCTTCGCAGCGCCGCGATTTGGGACGAGGTGAAGGACCGGCTGAAAAAGAGCGCGTTGGGCCTTTCGGGTGGACAGCAGCAGCGGCTATGCATCGCGCGCGCGCTCGCCGTGGAGCCGGAGGTGCTTTTGATGGACGAGCCCACCAGTGCGCTCGACCCGATTTCGACATCCCGGATTGAAGAGCTTGCAATACAGCTCAAAGAAAAGTACACTATTATTATAGTGACGCACAACATGCAGCAGGCGGCCCGAATCTCCGACCGCACGGCGTTCTTCCTGCTGGGAGAGCTGATCGAGTGCGGCGATACGGAGCAGCTGTTCGCGCAGCCGGAGGATAAACGAACCGAGGATTACATCACGGGGAGGTTTGGTTAATGAGAAGCCGTTTTGACGAGCAGCTCTCCCTGCTCAACCGGGAACTGATTGAAATGGGCGCTCTGTGCGAGGAAGCGATTGCGCTTGC
>JAQXRK010000211.1 GCA_029218485.1 bacterium
CTTTGGCGGTTCATGGTTGGTCGTATCGTGAATCACGGAAAAGCCGCGGTCGCGCAGCTGTTCGGCGAGCAATTCGCCCACCGCCACGATATTGTGTTCGTTATCGAGCGTTCGCCATCTGCCGCTCGCCTCATAGGGGTCCTCTTCCATCTGCGCATAGGCCTCGGTCGTATGGGTATGATAGATCAGAATCTGCGGGGCGCTGGCGGCCGGTTGCTGCGGGTGGACTGCCGGCACAGTTTCGGTCTCCAGAACCGTCAGCCGCAGCGGCGGAGCCATTGAGGGCGCTGTCGATGAGCTGTCGGCAACCCGCGTGGAGGACAGCTGTGTCAGCATCGGCATCCCCACCGCCAGCATGCCCACCTCCGCCCTTCCGCGCGAGAGCAGCAGGAGCACCCCTGCACAGGCGATGGAAAGCAGCGGCAGCGCAAAGCGCAGCCTGCTCAGCAGGGACCAGCGGTGGCGCCTTTTCCAAACGGCTCTCCTGCCATATCGTCTGCGGTGCCGAATGCCTTTTTTCATCGTACATGCCCTCCCACCACAAGGGTATGCGCCGCCTATTCCAACAATGCCTCTATTTCCGCATAATAAGCACGATGCAGCATCCGGTTGATGCCGTTCGACAGGATTTCCGCCGCATCCTCCGTCAACAGGTCGATATCCTTCGGCGTGACGATCATGGGGCCGAAATGCTCGCGCACCACCTCGTCTGTGAGCGTGCGCAAGGCTTCGTTATCCGGCAGGCCGGTCCGCTCCGCCACCAGACCGATGGTATCGGCCGCGATGGTTGCCGCATATACCACCATGGGTATTCCGATCGCGATGACGGGCACGCCAAGCGTCTCGCGGTTCAGGGAATCCCGCATGTTTCCGATGCCGGAGCCGGGGCTGATGCCGGTATCGCTGAGCTGCACCGTTCTGTGAATCCGGTCCGTATTGCGCGCTGCCAGCGCATCCACGCAGATCACGGCCGCCGGCTTTGCATGCTCAACGAGGCCCCTGACCACCTCCACCGTCTCCATGCCCGTCGTGCCGAGTACGCCGGGCGCCATAGCCGAAACCGCGCGCATGCCCTGCGGAGCCAGCTCCGGCGCGTTGGAGCGGATATGGCGGGTCACATAGATCCGATCCGCCGTTGCCGGACCAAGCGCATCCGGCGTGACGAAGCGATTGCCAAGGCCGATGACCATCATATCGGCCTGATCGGGTATCCCCTCCAACAGTTTGTCGAGCTCCTCCGCAATCCGTTCGGAGAGCGCCGTAAACACCTCCGGCTCCCGGTCGGACAGGTTTTCCGCATCGATTGTGACATACCGTCCCTGCGGCTTATCGAGCTGCTCTGCCGCCTCAGGCGTCTCGATCACGATTCGCTCCACGAACAGCGGCCCATGCCGCTCCTTCGACTGGGTAACGCCCTGCAAATGCTCCCCGGCCAGTTCCCGGGATTCCCGTGCCAGATCGGTTCGATAACGCTGCATGCCCGCCTCCGGATACAAAAAGGATCACAGCTTCCGCTGCGATCCTTATTGTGTCCGTTTTTCAAAGCATAATGCAGATCAGCCCGTTGCACCCCTCGTTGACGATGCGCTGCAGCGTAGCCTGTATGCGCTGCTGCACTGCCGGCGACATGCTGCCCTTGCTGGACATGCCGTCCCGCACGAGATCGTAGAGCGACTTGCCGAAGATATTCGTCTGCCAAATCGCCGCAGGATCCTCCCGGAAGGTGGAGAGCAGATACTGCACGAGCGCTTCCGATTGCTGCTCCGTGCCGACAATCGGGCTCACTTCGCTCTCGATATCCACGCGGATCACATGCAATCCGGACGCCTTTGCACGGAGCTTGACGCCAAAGCGGTTGCCCTGCTGAACGATCTCCGGTTCCTCCAGCTCCATCTCATCGACCGCGGGCGGCATCAGCCCATAGCCCGTGCGCCGCGCCTCCAGCAGTGCGCCAGCGATGCGGTCATACTCGGTTTTCGCCGAAACGAACTCCTTCATGGCCGATATCAGCTCAAAATCATCGCGGATATCGCACCCGCATTCCTCGCCGAGAATGGCGTAGAAGAGCCCCTCCTCCGGCTGCAGAACGATCGTTGCAACGCCCTCGCCCAACGCAATGCTCTCCACGCGGGCGGGCAAAAACTGCTCAATCTGCGCCAGCTCGCCGGCCAGATACCGATAATCCCGCACGCGAACGAGCTGCGGCAGCGCCGCATAGATCGGCAGCAGCACGCGCTGCATGAGCCAGTGATCCTTCGGCAATGCGCGCATAAACGAAGGGATGCGCACCTCGATCATGCGGAGCGGGAACTCCAGCAGAATCTCTTCGATCAGCTCGCCCGCCTGCGCTGCCGACATCTGCATGACATTCAGGCAGATCGCCGAAACGCCATACTGCTCGGCAAGCTGATCCCGCAGGCTGATGGCCGCGTCGCCCTCCGGGTCGATGCTGTTGATGATGAGCACAAACGGTTTCCCCGTCTCCTTCATCTCCCGGATGACGCGCGCTTCCGCCTCCACATAGCTGTCCCGCGGCAGCTCCGTGATGCTGCCATCGGTCGTCATGACGATGCCGATCGTGGAATGCTCCGTAATGACCTTGCGCGTTCCCAGTTCGGCTGCCTCCTCAAACGGGACGTCATAATCGAACCACGGCGTGCGCACCATGCGCGGCGCATCGTTCTCCATATGGCCGATGGCGCCCGGCACAAGATATCCGACGCAATCCACCAAACGGACATTGCAAAACTGTTTATCGGCAAATTCCACGCGAACGGCCTCGTTCGGCACGAACCGCGGCTGTGTCGTCATGATGGTCCGCCCGGCGCCGCTCTGCGGCAGCTCGTCGATCACGCGGGTTTTGACATGCGTGTTCTCAATATTGGGAAGCACCAGCAGGTCCAAAAAACGCTTGATGAAGGTGGATTTTCCCGTTCTCACCGGGCCGACGACACCGATATAGATGTCGCCCTGTGTTCTCTTGGCGATATCGCGATAGAGCTGTGTTCTGTCCATGACGCGCCTCTCCCTCCTGCTGTATCGGTCGTTACCAATATATGAGGGAAGCGCACAAATAGAATGCTTTAATTCACGATCTGCTTCTCTTCATTGTGCAGCAGGCGGCGAATATTGTCGGTATGCCGGAGATAGACGATCGCTGTAAGAATCACCGTCAGCGCAACGAGCGCGATATCCGTGATGCGGAAGATGAGCGTTGTGATCAGAAAGACGAGCATACCGGAGAGGGAAACGAGCGAAACCTTTTTCGTAGCGGCGAGCACGATCGCGGCCGCAGCGGTCGTAATGGCAGCGCCGAGCGGGAACGTCACCCAGGCGATGGCGAACGAGGACGCCACGCCCTTTCCGCCGCGAAAGCCGGCAAAGACCGGATAGCAGTGCCCCAGCACGACGAACAGCGCGCTCACATAGCCCCCGAGCGTTCCCATCAGCAGCCTGCCGAGCAGGACGGCGGCGATGGCCTTGCAAAAGTCGCCGATGAAGGTCACAATCCCCGGTTTGAAGCCAAATACGCGCACCATGTTGGTGCTGCCCGCATTGCCGCTGCCATGGCTGCGCACATCATCATGATAATACCGCTTGCTGATCAGGATTGCGGTTTGCAGGTTGCCGCACAGGTATCCAACCGCCGCGCTGGCAAGACACAGCCAAATATTGAACGAATATTGCTCCATGTTCTCTTCCTTTCAGAATCCTCAGCACGCCTGCCCCGCGCCGGCGCTGCGCCCGCGGACGCCCACTTATGCCTGTTCGTCGATCTTCTTTCTGCTGCGGAAGAACAGTCTGAGCGGTGTGCCCTCCAATCCAAAGGATTTCCGCAGATAGTTCTCTAAATACCTCTGGTAAGAAAAATGGACGAGCGTCTCATCGTTCACAAACACGATGAACGTGGGCGGCTGGATGGCTGCCTGCGTTGCATAATAGATCTTCAGCCGGCGGCCCTTATCGGACGGCGGCTCGTTGACCATGACC
>JAQXRK010000212.1 GCA_029218485.1 bacterium
CTTTTTCTTCGTCGTCTTGCCCTCCAAGGAACTGTTCTTTTCGCGGACAGCGTGCTATACTATCATCTATAGTTTTGATCATTATGGATATGCGAGGTTTTTATGGCAGGTAAGGTTGGCGTTGCGCTGGGCGCGGGCAGCACAAAAGGATTTGCGCACATCGGTGTGCTTCAGGTCCTTCAGGAGCAGCACATTCCAATCGATATGATTTCCGGTTCCAGTATTGGGGCCATTATTGCCTCCATTTTTGCTGCCGGAAGCGATATGTATATGCTGGAAAAATTTGCGCTGCAAATGAACATGCGCGATTACCTCGATATTGGGAGACCCAGCTCCGGTGGACTGCTGCGCGGCAATCGAATTGAGGAGCTGATCCGGCTGTTTACGCACCGGATGGATTTTTCCGAAACCAAAATTTCGCTCTACTGTGCTGCAGTCGATGCCGCACAGGGAGAATTGGTCATGCTGCACGAAGGGAGCGTCAGCAAAGCCGCGCGCGCCAGCATGTCCATCCCCGGCATTTTTGCACCGGTGGTTATCGACGGACATACCTATGTGGATGGCGGCGTCATTGAGCGCATTCCGTGTTCGGTGCTGCGCGAAAACGGCGCTGATGTCATATTGGCTGTGGATGTCGGTTACTGCGGCGGGTATTACGATGTGGCCGGTATGAATGCCTATGAGCTCATCAATCGCTCTATCGATATCATGCAGTGGGAGATTACCAAGCTGCAGCATCTGGACGCGGATATCATGCTGTCTCCGAACGTGCTGTTTGTCCACGGGCATTTCGATACGAAGAGCGCGCAGGCTGTTATTGCAGAAGGCCGGAGGGTGGCAGAGGAGGCGCTTCCGCAGATCTTGGCGGCGCTGGATGCACATGCCATACCGCTTACAGAATGATCGGTCCCTCGGCGTCCCGGTGCATGTCGTTTCCCGTAGCAATTGCCAGCACATCGGTGCTGAATGCATCGGTCGTCAGATTCCGCTGTACGATCGGTGCGCAGGACGGAATATCTGCATTGCGCAGGATCAGGGGCGCATGTGGCCGCTTGGCAATCTCTGACAGCAGCATGCGCGCCTTGGAAGTCAGGGCCAGAACCTTGAGGTATTCGCTCTCGCTGCTTCTTACGGTCGCGTGAACCTGCTCATTCGTAATTCCCAGCATGGCGCAAACGCCTATCCGCTTGCAGCGGGCCAGCGTAAAGCGCTTGGACTTTACCGCTTCATAGAACTCCGTAATCGTAGTGCACTTTTTTGCAAATTTTGACAGGATGTTCTCAAATCCTTCCGCCACATCCGGCAATTCCGCCAGACTTTTGATCGACATGCTGCGAATGGCGTAGAGAATCAGCGGGCCGACCGCCTCCGGCGCTATCGGAAACTGCGGATCATAGAGCATGGCGCCGCCAACAAAGGAGGGCATGGCGGTGAGCACCGCCTCGTCACCGGACAGCAGCGCCTTGCGGATGGCCGTGGCGCTGGAATACTCACCGGTCAAAACCTCCTCGTGGTAGCCGTTTCCAACCCGCGTGATGGGGATGGGACGGATGTCCGGCGCATACGCCCCGATTGCGCGCAAATACTCAATGGCGAGAATGTTGTTGGGCTGCGCCAGCGTTTCCAGCATGCTATCCGGCGCGCCGATATCGGCAAGCGCATCATATCTGGCCCGGGGATACGATTTGCCAAGGCTGAGGTGCCGGTGCAATGCGCTTCGATAGGCCGGCGGTTCGGATACCAGAATGTCGCAGAGCTTATATAGCATCTCCAGATTGGACTGCTCGCAGCCAAATGCCAGATCGGTCACCACGCCGGTGCCGAGAAGCGTGCGGATGCCGCCAAGCGCAAAGCGCTCCGCACTGGCCACCGCATAGACACTGGGCAGCTCCAAAACGAGATCGGCGCCCGCCTTTACCGCCCAGGTCGCGCGCGTATATTTGTCGATACAAGCGGCTTCACCGCGCTGGACAAAGTTGCCGGAGAGCACGACAATACAGAAGTCTGCTCCGCTTTTTGCTTTTGCACGCTCCAAATGATAGATGTGCCCATTGTGCAGCGGATTATATTCCGCAATGATTCCAACAACGCGCATGCTGTTTCCTCACAATTTAAAAACAGTATACCATTTTTTCGCTATATGTGGTATAATTCCGTTGAAAAATATTGGGAGGCTTCTTGTCATGTCGTTGATGGATCGAATCAAAAGCAAAGCGATCGAGGACAAAAAACACATTCTGCTCCCCGAGGGAACGGAAGAACGCACTGTGCAGGCGGCTGCTCAGATCGTAAAAGAGGGTATTGCCGATGTCACGCTGCTCGGTGATCCGGCTGCCATTCAGGCCGTGGCCGACAAGTTTCAGGTGGATCTGACGGGCGTTTCGATGCTCAATCCCGAGACCTCTTCCGATCTCGCCCGCTATACCGAGATGTTCTATGAGCTGCGCAAAGCAAAGGGCGTTACCCCGGAAAAGGCTGCCGCAACCATGAAGAACCCGCTGTTCTTCGCCGCCATGATGATAAAGGATGGCAAAGCGGATGGCATGGTCGCCGGTGCAATCAGCACAACCGGCGATACGCTGCGTCCCGGCCTGCAGATCATCAAGATGGCCCCGGGGATTTCGGTCGTTTCGAGCTGCTTCATCATGGAAGTGCCGAACAAGGCCTACGGTGACGATGGTCTGCTCGTGTTTGCCGACTGTGCCGTCAATCCCTGCCCGACCGCCGAACAGCTGGCTGCAATCGCGGTTTCTTCCGCAGCGACCGGCAAGGCGCTCTGCGGCATCGAGCCGCGCGTGGCAATGCTTTCCTTCTCAACGAAGGGCAGCGCAAAGCATGAGCTCGTTGACAAGGTGGTTCGCGCAACCGAACTTGTGCACGAGCTGGCACCGGAACTGAACGTGGATGGCGAATTGCAGGCGGATGCGGCGCTGGTGGAAAAGGTCGGCAAGCTCAAGTCGCCCGGCAGCCCTGTTGCGGGCAAAGCCAACGTTCTGGTATTCCCGGATCTTCAGGCGGGCAACATCGGCTACAAGCTTGTGCAGCGTCTGGCGGGCGCCGAGGCAATCGGCCCGATCTGCCAGGGCTTCCGTTATCCGATCAACGACCTGTCCCGCGGCTGCAGCATTGAAGATATCGTTTCGGTCGTGGCCATTACCGCTGTTCAGGCGCAGAATCAATAAGGAGATTTGTAAGCATCATGACAAACATTCTGGTTATCAATGCAGGCAGTTCCTCGCTGAAGTATCAGCTGATCGACATCGACACCGAAACCGTCATTGCAAAGGGCATTTGCGAGCGGATCGGCATCCCCGGCTCGCTTTTGAGCTACAAGCCGACCAACGGCGAAAAGTTTGAAAAGCAGCAGGATATGCACGATCATAAGGACGCCATTCAGCTCGTGCTGGATGTCCTGTCCGATCCCAAGATCGGTGTGATCTCCGACATGTCGTCCATCGCTGCGGTCGGCCATCGCGTGCTGCATGGCGGCGAGAAGTACTCCGAGCCGGTACTGATCAACGATCAGGTTCTTGAAGCAATCGAGGAATGCATCCCGCTTGGACCGCTGCACAACCCCGCAAACCTCATGGGCATCCGCGGATGCATGGCGGTTATGCCGAACGTGCCGATGGTGGCCGTGTTCGACACCGCGTGGGGTCAGTCCATGCCGAAAAAGGCGTTCATGTATGCGCTGCCCTATGAGGCATACGAGAAGTTCAAAGTGCGCCGCTATGGTTTCCACGGAACGTCGCATCGCTATGTCGCCGGTCGCGCCATCTCCAAACTCGATATGCCGAAGGAGCAAACGCGCGTCATCACCTGCCACCTTGGCAATGGCTCCAGCCTGAGCGCCGTCAAGGGCGGCAAGTGCGTCGATACCTCCATGGGCCTTACGCCTTTGGAGGGCGTCCCGATGGGAACGCGCTGCGGCAGCATCGACCCGGCGATCATGCCGTTCCTGATGGATAAGCTCGGTCTGTCGGCCGCCGAAATGGATACCTACATGAATAAGAAGAGCGGTATGCTGGGCGTTTCCGGCATTTCCAGCGATTTCCGCGATCTGGATGCGGCCTCGAAAGAGGGCAATGAGCGCGCTGAGCTGGCGCTGCAGATGTTTGCCTACAAGGTGAAGCAGTATATCGGCGCTTATGCGGCCGCGCTGAACGGCGTGGATGCCATCGTGTTCACGGCCGGCGTCGGCGAGAACGACCGCCGCATGCGCGAAATGATCCTGACCGACATGGAGTATCTCGGCGTGGATGTGGACTTCCAGTGGAATCAGGAATGCCCGCGCGGTGAGGAAGTTGAGATTTCCAAGCCCAACAGCCGCGTCAAGGTGTTTGTCATCCCGACGGACGAAGAAATGACCATTGCGCGCGACACCGCCGCTCTTGCGCTGTAAGAAAAAACGGTGTATACTGCAATTGTAGCAAGAATTTGGAGGATAGAATATGAAGCATTTTGAAACCGTTCAGCAGCCCTGCATCAAGGCTGATCAGAAGACCGCTTGCGGCGAATGCCAGGCCAGCTGCCAGTCCGCCTGCAAGACTTCCTGCACCGTGGCCAACCAGAAGTGCGCAAAGGAAGAAAAATAACGATTGACGATTCTGGAAAGAAAGGCCTTTGCCGGCCTTTCTTTCTCTGTTTGTGAGGAATAATTGTGATCCATACGTTTCGGTTTCATGACATGAATGTTGTTCTGGACGTGGAGAGCGGCGCCATCCACCTGCTCGATGATGCTGCATTCGCCGTCCTTTCCGCTCTGGAGCATGGGGAAGACCCGCACAAATGCACCGCGCTTTCCTACGAAGAGGTGGAGGAGATCTTACAGGAATACACCGCATTAAAGAAGCAGGGCTTGATCGATCGCGAGGAGCAGGAAGCGCCCGAGGTACGCGGCGGCAGCGCGATCAAATCGCTCTGCCTGCATGTTGCGCATGATTGCAACCTGCGCTGTAAATACTGCTTTGCTTCCACCGGCGATTTTCACGGTGCGCGCATGCTGATGCCGTTCTCCGTCGGAAAGGCTGCCATCGATTTTCTGATGGAGCGCAGCGGTTCCAGAAAGCATCTGGAGGTCGATCTCTTTGGCGGCGAGCCGCTCATGAACTTTGATGTTTGCAAGCAGATCGTCGCATATGGCCGCGAGCAGGAAAAGCGGTTCGGTAAGAAGATCAACTTTACCATGACCACAAACTGCGTTGCGCTGAACGACGAAAGCATCGATTTCATCAACCGGGAGATGCACAATGTCGTCATCAGCCTGGATGGTCGCAAAGAAATCCATGATGCGCTCCGGCCCACGGTCAATGGCAAGGGTTCGTACGATGTGATTCTCGAGAAGGCAAAGCGGCTTGTAGCGGATCGCGGAGACAAGGAGCATTATATCCGTGGTACCTTCACCAGAAACAATCTGGATTTTTCGGAGGATGTAAAGGCCCTGTTGGATGAAGGCTTCCGCCAGCTTTCCTTGGAGCCGGTTGTCTTGCCCGCAGAAAGTCCATACAGCATTTTGGAAACGCATCTGGAGCGCGTTTTTGCTGAGTACGATAAGCTGGCAGATTATTATCTGCATGAGCGCAAGCACGGGCGTTGGTTCAATTTCTTCCATTTCATGATCGATATGGAGGGGGGACCCTGTCTGCGCAAGCGCATCTCCGGCTGCGGCGCAGGCACCGAATATGCTGCGATCACGCCCGATGGCGATATCTACCCCTGCCACCAGTTCGTCGGTATTCCCGAGTGGCTGCTTGGCAATGTCTGCACCGGCGCTTTTGATACGGAAAAACAATCCGCTTTTGAGGGCTGTAATGTGCGGACCAAGGAAGCGTGCAGAAAATGCTGGGCAAAATACTATTGCAGCGGTGGCTGTGCTGCAAACGCGTTTTTGTACAACGGCGATATCCACAAGCCTTATGAAATGAGCTGCCATATGCTTCGCAAGCGCACGGAATGTGCGATCGGAATCGCGCTGACCGAGCGCGGCGGCGCCGAGTCATGAAGGCGTCCTGCGCCTGTTCCTACGGGGGCAGTTATTCCGACGAATTGCTCGACCGGCTTTGCACCGCGCACGGCGTTCCAAGAATCGTTGCGCGCGCACTTGTGCGCCGGGGCGTCACGGAAGCGGAGGCGGTGCGGGCCTATCTGCACCCCGATGAAGCGGCGCTCCTTGACCCGTTTGACCTGCCGGATATGCAAAAGGCTGTAGAACGCATCCGCAAAGCGATCCGGCGCGGAGAACGGATCTGCGTTTATGGCGACTATGATGCCGACGGCGTTTGTGCAACCACGATCCTGGTCCAGTGTCTGCGGAATCTTGGCGCTCATGTGTTTTATTACATCCCTTCCCGCCATGATGAGGGATATGGTCTGCATGAGGAGTCCGTTGAGCAGATCGCCAAGAAGGGGACAGCGCTTCTGATCACGGTGGATAATGGCATTGCGGCCGTTTCCGCTGCTGCGCTCTGCGCTTCGCTCCATATGGAACTGATCGTCACGGATCACCATTTGCCGCCGGATTGTTTGCCGGAAGCACTGGCGATTGTAGCGGCGTCCCGCAAGGATTCGGCGTACGAAAACGGAGTTCTGTGCGGCGCCGGAGTGGCGTTAAAACTTGCGCTCGCGCTCAGCGGGGCATCATTGCAGAAGGAATGGTTGGCGCTCGCGGCAGTTGCAACCGTTGCTGACGTCGTTCCGCTATCCGGTGAGAATCGAACCATTGTTGCGCGCGGCATCAAAGAGATCTCCCAAAGCGCTGGCCTTTCCGCATTGCTGGATGTGGCGGGATATACCTCCAAGCCGATCACAAGTGAGACCATTGCTTTCACCTTGGCGCCCCGTTTGAACGCTGCGGGACGAATGGGCGATGCCGCAAGGGCCGTAGCGCTCCTGCTGGAGGAGGATGCCACCCGCGCACGTCAATATGCCGAAGCGCTGGAGGGGGAAAACCGGGCCCGCCGCTTAGAGGAAGATCGCATCTTTCAGGAAATTGAAAACCGTTATCCGCCGGAAACGCTGCGCACCCGCAGAGCCATCGTTCTGCATGGAGTTGATTGGCACCTCGGCGTCATTGGCATTGCTGCGGCTCGGCTCACCGAACAATACCATTGTCCCGTGCTTCTCTTTGGAGAGCGCGGCGGGAAATACATCGGATCCTGCCGAAGCGTACCGGATATCCATCTGTATGACTGTCTGCAAGCCTTTTCCGGTTTTTTTGAGCAGTTTGGCGGTCATGCGCGTGCCGCAGGCATCACCATGCAGCCGGAACGATTCGACGAGTTTGCGGAAGCCTTTGAACGCTACATTCGGGAATCGTATCCGGACGATGCATTTGAACCGGTTTATTGGTTTGAAGAGGATGCGGAGTTGGCATCTCTGAACAGGGAAAATGTCCAAGCACTCGAATGCCTAGCCCCCTTCGGCGAGGGCAATCCAGAGCCCGTTTTTCGGATCACGCAGACCAATCTGTGCGATGTGCGCCGTATCGGCCAGCACGGGACGCATCTTTCTGCATCCGTCATCCAAAACGGGTTTCGCATGCGCGCCGTCGGATTCGGCTTCGGTGCAGAAGCGGAGCCTCTCTGCGCGCCGGGGAAATGGACCGTCCTCGGCGTACCGCGCATCAATCGGTTTCAGGGCAACGAAAAAGTAGAAATACAGCTCTCCGCAGTGCTTTCCTGCAATGTTTCAAAACTTTTGCGTGCATTTTTGGAGAATGTGCTGTACAATACCTTTGTTGACTATGATAAACTGTGTGATTTGTTTTTTGTTTCACACGGCTTTTCGCCGTTTTCGGTGTTGGAGATCGACGAAGCGGCTCTGCGAAAACGGTTTGTGCGATTGCGTGCAGCCATCGGCCCGGAAGGGCTTGATGTTCACCTGATACAGGCGGGGAGCGATCCGAACGACCTTTGGGGGTATTGCCTGTTCCTTGAGCTTGGCTTCTTTGTCTTTGATGCGCGCACCCGGAAAATTTTGCGCGCAGCATATCCGCAGCAGCGGAGTTTAAAGGAAAGCAGGCTGTATCGAATGGCGACGGAGCGCATATAGCAGCGAACAAATAGGAGGTAACCGAACATGGACTTGAAAGAGAAGATTCGCAGTATCCCTGATTTTCCGATTCCTGGCGTACTGTTTCGCGATATCACGACGCTTTTGAAGGACGGGGAGGGCTACCATACGCTGATCGACATGATGGTGGAATCGCTGAACGGCATTCCCGTTGATCTTGTCATCGGGCCTGAGGCGCGCGGCTTCGTGATCGGCTCCGCGCTTGCCTATCAGCTGCACGCCGGTTTCGTCGTTGCCCGTAAGCCCGGCAAATTGCCGAGCAAGACCATGCGCTACGAGTATGGTCTGGAATATGGGTCCGATGTACTGGAAATCCACGAGGATGCGATTCAGCCCGGGCAGCGTGTCGTAATCGTAGACGACCTTCTTGCCACCGGCGGCACGGCGCTTGCGGCGGCAAAGCTGGTCGAGCAGGCTGGCGGAGTCGTCTGTGGACTGCGTTTTGCGATCGAACTGCAATCGGAGTTTGATGCGCGCAAGGTTCTGAAGGATTATGACGTCTGGTCTGCCATGCAGTATTAAAGTCAGCGCGTTACACACGACAAAATCAACGGGCTTCCGTTGATTTTTCTATTCAGTATGAGGGGAGGGTGAAAGATGGACCGAACGCAGCTCATGGAAAGCTTCCGCGCAAAATATACGCAGGAACAGGCGGATTTGTTTGAAAAGGCGCTTTCATATGCAGAGGAAGTGCACAGCAGCCAGAAGCGCGAATCCGGCGAACCATACATCATTCACCCGATTGCCGTTGCGAGTATCGTCATGGGCCTCGGCATGGATGCCGCGAGCGTCACCGCCGCAGTATTGCATGATGTGGTGGAGGACGGAGAAAATGTGACGATCGATGACATTGCCCGCATGTTCGGCAACGAGATCGCGCAGCTGGTCGATGGCGTCACGAAACTGACGATCTCAGGAAAGCAGACCTATATCACCAAGAAGCAGGAGCAGGCCGAAAACCTTCGCAAGCTGTTCCTCGCCATTGCGGCTGATGTGCGCGTGGTTATCATCAAACTGGCCGACCGTCTGCACAATATGCGAACGCTCGCCTATTGCAATCCCTATAAGCGGATGCGCAAGGCCAAGGAAACGCTGGATGTCTATGCGCCGCTCGCGCACCGCTTTGGTATGGGCGCCATCAAGGGCGAGCTTGAGGATCTTTCGTTTCAATACCTCATGCCGGATGAGTATGCGGACATCAAACGCCAGTTTGAGAAGCAGCGTGCCGATCGCGAAGAGGTGCTGAACGATGCCATGCAGCGCATCAGCCAGCAGGTAGCGGAGGCCGGTATCCACGCTTCCATCAGCGGGCGGCCAAAGCACCTGTACAGCGTTTATCGCAAGATGCAGCGCATCAATGGCAGCATCAATGAAATCTATGATTTGATCGCAATCCGCGTGATTGTCGATACGGTCAACGACTGCTATGCCACGCTCGGCGTTCTGCACGCAAGCTGGAAACCGCTCCCCGGCCGGTTTAAGGACTATATTGCCACGCCAAAACCGAATATGTACCGCTCTCTGCATACAACGCTCTTGAGCGATACCGGCATTCCGTTTGAAGTGCAGATCCGCACGCAGGAGATGCATCGCACTGCAGAATACGGTATTGCCGCCCATTGGATGTATAAGGAGGGGCGCGCAACGCAGAGCCTGCTCGACCGCAAGACGAGCTGGCTGCGGCAGATCCTCGAAGCGAAGGATGCCACCGAGGACAGCATGGAGTTCGTTGACAACATCCTCAAAGATTTTCTCGGGGAATATGTCTTCGTGCTGTCGCCGCGCGGAGAAATCTTTGATTTACCTACCGGCTCTACTCCGCTGGACTTTGCATACCGCATTCATACCAATATCGGGCACCACTGTCAGGGCGCCCGCGTCAACGGCAACCTGGTTCGTCTTGACTACAAACTTAAGACGAACGATATGGTCGAGATCATCACCTCGAACAGCCAGGTCGGGCCGAGCCGCGACTGGTTGAAAATCGTCAAGACGCAGACCGCCCGCAACCGCATTCGCCAATGGTTCAAGCGGGAAAACCGCGAAGAGAATATTCAGCGCGGCAAAGAAATGCTTGAGGATACGGCGCGCCGTCAAACCCTGCAACTGGCGCAGCTGCTCAAGCCCGAGTATACTTCGGAGCTGCTCAAGCGCCTCAATATGACCGGTCTGGATGATCTCTATTCGACGATCGGTTTTGGCGGCATCTCCGCTTCACAGGTGCTCCACAAGCTCCAGGATATGCAGCGCAAGGCGGAGAAGGCGGAGGCACTTGCACAGCAGCTCAGCACCAGCGAGCAGAAACCGGCGCTCAAACCCCGGCAGCTCCCCGTGAATGGTATCATCGTGCATGGCGATCCCGGTATGGCCGTACGATTTGGAAATTGCTGCAACCCGCTCCCGGGCGATCCCATCATCGGGTATATTACGCGCGGCCGCGGCGTGTCCGTGCACCGGGTGGACTGCACGAATGCTGAGAATCTGCGCATGGATCCGGAGCGGATTATCGATGTGGAGTGGGCGATTGGTGCGGACACCTCGGTCCATGCCTCGCTGCAGATTCATGCAGAGGATCGGGCGGGTACGCTTCTTGAGATCTCCGCACTGCTCTCCGGCATGAATATCAATATTCAGGGGTTGAGCGGAAAGCCGACCGGTGATGGCAAATATGTTGTGGATATGACATTTTCGGTCAGCAATTCGGAACAGCTCAACCAGATCATGCACAGCCTGAAGCGGCTCAAGTGTGTCAATGAAGTATACCGTGTACACCGATAGAGAGGAATCTGAATCATTATGCGGGCAGTCGTTCAGCGCGTGAATTGTGCTTCCGTCTCCGTCAACGGGGAGATCGTATCCGCCATCGATCGGGGGCTGTTGGTGTTTTTGGGCGTAGAGACGGGGGATACGGACAGCGACCTGATGTATATGGTCAACAAACTGCCGTCGCTTCGCATCTTTGATGATGAAAACGGAATGCCGAATTGCAGTGTTCTGGACTGTGGAGGCAGCATCCTTCTCGTTTCCCAGTTCACGCTCTGCGGCGATGCGCGCCACGGGCGCAGACCCGGCTACAGCCGCGCGGCACGGCCGGAAGAAGCGCGAACGATGTATGATCGGTGCGCACAGCTTCTGGCTGTCCAAGTACCCGTGCAGCAGGGGGTGTTTCAGGCGGATATGCAGGTTTCCTTGGTCAATGACGGTCCTTTTACCATTTTGCTGGACAGCAGGAGAGCTTTTTGATGTTGTTTGAAAAACTGCCTACCGGGCCATTGAATGTCAATACCTATCTCATTGGCGGTGATAACGATACGGAGTGCGTTGTGATCGATCCGGGCGATGCCGGATTGGTTCTCGATGCTCTGCATTGTACCGGGCGTACTTGTGCTCTGATTCTGGTGACGCATGGCCATTTTGACCATATCTGGGGCCTTGCCGAACTGGCTGAGGCAACGGGCGCACCCGTTGCCGTTCATGCGGCTGATGCGGACAAGCTGCAAAGCGATCGGAAGAGCATGGCATTTCTGATCGGAAAACGGTTGCCTGCTGCGCGTGCAACGCAGCTTCTGCAGGATAACGATATTGTGCATGCAGCCGGACTGACCATCCGTGTGCTGCATACGCCGGGCCACTCGGAAGGCGGGGTATCCTATGTGCTCGATGCGCAGCGGATGATCTTTTGCGGCGATACGCTGTTTTTTGATGGCGCCGGTCGGACAGATTTTCCGGGCGGCAGTCAGGAGACGCTCTACCATTCCATTGCCGACCGGTTGTTCCGCCTGGAGGGAGCATACGATGTATTCCCCGGTCATGGCGACAGCACAACGCTGGACCATGAGCGGCTGTGCAATCCGTTTGTGCAGATGGGGAGGAGGCTCAAGTGGTAGTTCTCAAAACAAATCGTCCTGAATACCGAAACGATATTGCCGAGGAAATACGACTGTTTCTCGGCCTTGTTGACATTGCGGAAACGGCGGACGCCTGCCCAGTGGACTTGGAGCTGACCGTAACCCTTTATGAGCAGGATGGCCGGTTCTTCGCAGATGCGAGCACGGCCGATGGGCACAGCTACAGGACGCTGGCCGACCTTCCACAGCAGAATCGGCTTGAGGAAAAGCGGCAGGAGAAGCGCGCGCTGAAAATCGCAGTCTTTCGTCTGCTGCGCCAAATCTATACCGATATTTCCGTTCCTTGGGGGTCGTTGACGGGAATACGCTCAACGAAGCTGTTTCGCGAGCTGACAATGCGGGAAAATGCCGCATCCGCTGAGGAGCAGTTTTTGCACCTGTTTGATGTATCGCCTGCAAAAACGGAACTGGCATCCCGGATTTCCTCCGTTCAGCAGCCGTACATCCAGTCGGTTCGCGTAGACAGGGATATCGATATCTATATTGGCATTCCGTTCTGCCGTACAAAGTGCCTGTATTGTTCCTTCGCGTCCGAGGTGATCGGCAAGCAGGATAAGTTAACGCCCTATTTAGAGGTGCTGAAAACCGATATTGCGGCTGGCGCGGCGCTCGTGCGGGCCAACGGGCTTCGCGTTCGGAGCATGTACATCGGCGGAGGTACGCCGACGGTGCTCTCAGCGGAACAATTGCATGCGCTTTTGTCGTTTACACTTGATGTTTATGGCGGGTACGGCAGGGAGTTGACTGTGGAGGCCGGCAGGCCGGATACCATCACAGAGGAAAAACTGCGCGTCCTCAACGCGCATGGTGTCCGTCGCATCTCCATTAATCCACAGACAATGAATGACGATACGCTTGTACGCATTGGGCGCGCCCACAATGCGGAAGCGATTGAGCAAACGTATGCTCTTGCGCGCGATGTGGGCTTTTCTGTCATCAATATGGATTTGATCGCAGGGCTGCCCGGCGAAGGCGTTCCGGATTTTTCAAAAACACTGGAGCGCGTGTGCGCTTTGAGACCGGAGAATATCACCATACATTCCCTCGCGATCAAGCGGTCCTCGCGCTTAAAGCAGCAGTTGGATGCTTATCCGCTGCCGGATGCCGCAACGACCGAGCGCATGATTCAAAGCGGAGCCGAGGCCGCTTCCGCCATCGGCATGCAGCCCTACTACATGTACCGGCAAAAATACATGAGCGGCAACCTCGAAAATACCGGCTATGCGCTGCCGGGAGATGAGTGCGTCTATAACATCGATATGATGGAGGAAACGACCAGCATTCTGGCGCACGGCGGCTGCGGCATCAGCAAGCGTGTTTTTGGAGCAGAAAACCGGGTGGAGCGCATTCCAAACCCCAAGGAGGTGGCCGTTTATATGGCCAAGCTGCCCGCTCTGCTGGATGCCAAGACGCGCCTCTTTTCTGCCGCGTGTGATTGACACCATATGAGCCAGACAGTATAATAATCGAAAAATGCGGATGAAAATCCGCCTCGATTTGCGGCGCACTCGGAGGTTGAAACACCTTTGATTTCATCAACGCGCATTGCAGCGGAACCGATGTGGGAGGCGCAACCCCATGGATTTGTGGAAAAGCAGCATTGGCGCCGCTTTTCCGTTTGCAAAGGGATGGATTCGCTTTTATAGATGACGGAGGATAAGGAAGAATGGCTTACAGAGCACCAAAGGGTACGCGGGATGTGCTCCCGGAAGAGAGCTATCGTTGGCAGCAGTTGGAAGCGCTGATGCGCGAAACGGCACGAAAGTATGGTCTTCAGGAAGCGCGCACCCCGGTCATTGAATATACCGAGCTGTTTCTGCGCGGTGTTGGCGGTACGACCGACATCGTCCAGAAGGAGATGTATACGTTTCAGGATAAGGGCGATCGGTCGATCACGCTCAAACCCGAGGGAACGGCCGGCATCGTGCGCCTGGTCGTCGAGCACAACCTCTGCGGCGAGACGCAGCCGACAAAGATCTACTATCTGAACAACCCCGTATTCCGGTATGAGCGCCCGCAGGCTGGCCGCTTGCGCGAACACCACCAATTCGGCGTTGAGATCTTTGGCGCGCCGCGGGCCAGCGCGGATGCGGAGTGCATTGCGATCGTGCTCGAAATACTGCAGAAGATCGGTCTGAGCGGGCTTTCCGTTCGCCTCAACAGCATCGGCTGTCCTAACTGCCGTCCGAAGTATCATGCGGCTCTGCGTGAATATCTCCGCACCCGCTACGACGATCTGTGCGAAACCTGCAAAACACGCTTTGAGGCCAATCCTCTGCGGATTCTGGATTGCAAAGTGCCCAGCTGCGGCGAGATCGTTGCGCAGGCGCCCAACATCATGGAGTATATCTGCGATGACTGCAAGGCGCATATGGATTCGCTTTGTGCACGGCTCGACAGCATGGGCATCCACTATGAGCTGACGCCAACGCTGGTGCGCGGCTTGGACTACTATACCAAGACCGTCTTTGAGGTATTCTCAAACCGGATCGGCTCGCAGGGCGCGATCTGCGGCGGTGGCCGGTATGACGGGCTTGTGCATGAACTTGGTGGTCCTGCCTGCCCTGGTGTCGGTTTTGGAATGGGCATGGAGAGGTTGCTTCTCCTCATGCAGGAATCCAATGTCGATTTTGAAAAGCCCGCGCGCTACGATCTCTATATAGCTTCGATCGGAGAGGAAGCGGACCTTGCCGCATTCGTGCTGGCGCAGCAGCTGCGCGCAAAGGGGTTGAGCGTGGATATCGACCATGTGGGTCGCAGCATGAAGGCGCAGTTCAAGTTTGCCGATAAGGTCGGCGCCCGCTATGTTCTGACCATTGGCGATTCCGAGCTGGCGGCGAAGCAAGCAAAATTAAAGAACATGGCCGATGGAACGGAGCAGACGGTTGCTCTGACGGCGGACGATATTGCACAACGGATGTGAGGAGAATCAAATGGGCGAGTTATTAAACGGATGGAAGCGCACTTGCTATTGTACGGAACTTACGACGGCCGATATTGGCAGGGAAGTCACACTCATGGGCTGGACCAATGTCCGGCGAGATCTGGGCGCACTCATCTTTGTCCAGCTGCGCGACCGCACGGGACTGATGCAGGTCGTATTTGACTCGAGCACGCTATCGGACGAAGACTTTGCCCGCGCATCGCGAATTCGTTCGGAATATGTGCTCGCGGTTCGCGGCAAGCTGGTCGCCCGCACCGGCAGCATGGTAAACCCCAACATGAAAACCGGTTCCGTCGAGGTACTCGTATCGGAGTTTAAGATCCTGAGCACGAGCGAGACGCCGCCGATTGAGATTGAGGACGCCTGCAAATCCAATGAAGCGCTGCGCCTGAAGTACCGCTATCTTGATCTTCGCAGACCATGTATGCAGCGGAATCTCATGATGCGCCATCAAATCGCGTTTTGTGCGCGCAAATACTTCAGCGAAAACGGATTTTTGGAGATTGAAACGCCGATCCTGACCAAGAGTACGCCGGAGGGTGCGCGCGATTATCTGGTGCCCAGCCGCGTCCATCCCGGCACGTTCTATGCGCTGCCGCAGAGTCCGCAGCTGTTCAAGCAGCTGTTGATGCTCTCCGGGTACGACCGTTATATGCAGATCGCGCGTTGTTTCCGCGATGAGGACCTCCGCGCTGACCGGCAGCCGGATTTTACCCAGATTGATCTGGAAATGTCCTTCGTGGAAGAGGATGACGTCATCGCAGTCAACGAGGGATTCCTCAAGCGGCTGTTCAAGGAGACGCTGAATGTCGATATCGAACTGCCGCTGCCGCGCCTGCCCTATGCGGAGGCTATGGCGCGTTACGGTTCCGATAAACCGGATACCCGCTTTGGCCTTGAGCTTTGCGACCTCACCGACCTGGTATCGGAATGTGGTTTCTCCGTGTTCCGGCAGGCGGTTGAGCGCGGCGGCAGCGTCCGCTGCATCAACGTCAAGGGCCACAGCGGCTCGTTCTCGCGCAAAGAGATCGATGCGCTCGGAGAGTTCGTCAAGACCTACCGCGCAAAGGGCCTTGCCTGGATCAACTACAAAGCGGAGGGCCTGCAGTCGCCCATCGCAAAATTCCTCAGCGAGGCGGAAATGCAGTCGATCCTCCAGCGCATGCAGCTGGAACCGGGCGATATCGCCTTTATCGTGGCCGATTCCGACGAAACGGTGTTTGCCGCGCTCGGCGCACTTCGCCTCAAAATTGCCGAAAAACTGCAGCTCATCCCCGAGAATCAGTACAATCTCCTGTGGGTGACGGACTTTCCGCTCTTGGAGTGGAGCGAGGAGCAGAACCGATTCGTTGCTATGCACCATCCGTTCACGAGCCCGAAGGATGAGGATCTGGATAAATTGACCACCGATCCCGGTGCTGTTCGTGCGAAGGCTTATGACATCATTCTCAACGGTGTCGAAATCGGCGGCGGCTCCATCCGTATCCACTCCGCCGAATTGCAGCAGCAAATGTTCGCCGTACTCGGGTTTACGCCGGAACAGGCGCAGGATCGATTCGGATTCCTGCTCGACGCATTCCGCTTTGGTCCGCCGCCGCACGGTGGATTGGCCTACGGTCTGGATCGCTTGGCCATGCTGATCTGCGGAACACCGAGTATCCGCGATGTGATCGCCTTCCCCAAGGTGCAGAATGCATCCTGTCCATTGACCGGGGCGCCGGATCGCGTGGACGATAAGCAGTTGGACGAGCTGCATATCCGCTGTACGAAGGAAGAAGAATGAGCGAGAACGGGCATATTGGTACCGTCGTTGCGGTGGAAGAATCCGTAGCCGTCATTCGGTTTGCGAGGAGCAGCATGTGTGCGCACTGCGGCGCATGTCTGACAGCGGGGGAGCACGAGATGGAAACGCGCGTTCCAAACTCGCTGCATGCGGAAATTGGCGATCGGGTTTCCGTGGCGCTCTCCGGGAAGAAAATCGCCGGTGCGAGCCTGATCGCATATCTGATTCCGCTGGCCGCGTTACTGCTGGGGGTTGTTATTGGTAGCGTGTTTTCCGATATCGCTGCAATTCTGGGAGGACTCGGCTGCTGCGCCATCGCTTATTGGATTCTGCGTCTGCTGGATCGTCGCTTTGCGCGTATGCAATCGTTCCAACCGCGCATGATAGCTATAGTATCCGAAAAGGAGGAGGAACCAAAAGATGGCAAAAGAACTGACAACCGAAACATTTGATTCGGCGATTCGTGAAAACCCGGTCGTACTCGTTGATTTTTGGGCCTCATGGTGCGGTCCCTGCCGTATGATTGCGCCTTTCATCGAGCAGATTGCGGAAGCATATGCGGACAAGGCTCTCGTTTGCAAGGTCAATGTGGATGAGTGCCAGGACATTGCCGTGAGATTCGGCGTTTCCAGCATTCCAACCGTTCTGGTGTTTAAGAACGGGGAATTGGTGGATCGCGCTGTTGGCGCACGCCCCAAGAAGGCCTTTGAGCAGATGCTGGATCAGCAGCTGCAGGATTGAACAGAAGGCAGGAATCGGTGAAGCAGTTCCCTGCCCGTAAAGAAGGCAAGCCTCCGTATGATGACGATCGTACGGAGGCTTTTGTCTATTACGCCTCCGCCAATGATGAGCGCCCTGTTCGGTCGATGCCTTTTGCTTTTCTTGTTGACAGTCGATGGAAATCATGGTATCTTATCGTTGAAGAAAGGCGACTAAGTTGGTAGGGTTTATTTATGAAGCTTTCAACACGAAGCAGGTACGGTCTGCGGGCGGTCGTTGATCTCGCTGTATATTACGGCGAGAATCCGGTGACCCTTTCCACACTGGCCAATATGCAGGGCGTATCGGAAGCATATCTGGAGCAGCTTCTCCGTACGCTTCGCAAGGCGGGCATCGTGGATACCGTGCGAGGCGCAGCGGGTGGTTATGTGCTGTGCAAAGCCCCTGCAAAGCTGGATGTCGGCAGCGTGCTCTCTGCGCTGGAGGGCAGCACAGCGGTTGTTGACTGCGTCGGCACCGTTGATGCCTGCTGCGAGAATGCCTGCACCTGCTCGGCCCGTCCTTTGTTTTTGAAACTGCAATCCCGCATCAATGCTGTGCTGAGCGAAACCACGATTGCAGATTTGGCCAACGATTATATTGAACAGAAGAGGCGAATGGAACATGCAACGAGTTTATCTTGACAATGCCGCAACGACGCGCACAAGCCCGGAAGTGGTCGAGGCCATGCTCCCGTATTTCACGGAGGTTTATGGGAATCCCTCAAGCCTTCACACCTATGCGCAGGAGGCGGCCAAGGCGATTGGCGAGGCCCGCAAAAAGGTCGCCGCAGCGATCCATGCCGTTTCGGCGGAAGAAATCATCTTTACCGGCGGCGGCAGCGAAAGCGATAATATGGTATTGCGCGGCATAGCGCATGCCTATCAGAAAAAAGGAAAGCATATCATCACCAGCGCTGTGGAGCATCATGCGGTTCTGCACACGCTTGAGGCGATGGAGCGTGAGGGCATCGCGGAGGTGACCTATCTCCCCGTTGACGCCGACGGCAAGGTTTCCGTCAGCGATGTCGAGGCCGCCATTCGGCCGGATACCATCCTCGTTTCCATCATGTTTGCCAACAACGAGGTGGGCACCATCATGCCCATCCCGGAAATCGGCGCGGT